>JAICVV010000089.1 GCA_025935155.1 Alphaproteobacteria bacterium | reverse complement strand
CGGACCTCGATGAGGCGCGGGACGAGGCGCTCCGCACTTTCCATGACTTACTTCTCGTGGCCGAACGCACCGGCGAGTCGCCCCGCGATTGCGAGATTCAGATCGCCGATGCCAGCGGCGAACCTTTGCTTACCATTCCGTTCGAGCACACCCGGCACTAAATCTCAAAAGCGGGTTGACACTTTCGGGACATAGGGCGCGGGTCTGGCTCCGGCACTCATTCTTGGTGCAGCGGCCGGAGACGCCATTCTTTGGGTGCTAAAGGCGCTCTTGCCCGGCTCCAGCAGTTCGCCCAGCGCCAACAGCATCAATCCCATGCTCTTGGCCATGTCTTCCGGCCTTGTGCTGGCTGTCACCACCATGTGATTGCCATGGCCGAGCAGCTCGGCCACCAACGTGTTCCGATCCATCGGAAAAAAGCCCTCCGCGCAAAATACGCGCTACGAGGCAAGGGCTTACTCCAATGTTTGCGCCGGTTCAAATCCGGCAGCGCTCAAATAACTTAATCCGCGAACGGATAGGGGACACGGCGGCCCTGCGCGCTATTTCAGCTGAGCAGGAGAACTTGTCCCGCGCGGGACCGAATCGGAGTATTCTCTACGTCGATGACCGCTTCTCCGAACAAGCTGATCGCCTCTGCGCCGGGCGCAACGGAAACCGGCGCGACGCTGCCGTTGTTCTCCAGAGTATCGAACGAGGTGGCACGCCTCACCGGCAAGCCGGTTACCTTCGCTCTTTGCTGCCTGACTATCGTGGTGTGGGCGGCGACCGGCCCCATTTTCCACTACTCCGACACGTGGCAGCTGATCATCAACACGGGCACCACCATCGTCACCTTCCTGATGGTGTTCCTCATCCAGAACACGCAGAACCGCGACGGTGTCGCCCTTCAGGCGAAGCTGGATGAGCTGATCCGCGCCACCAAGGAAGCGCGCAACGAGTTCATCGAGATCGAGCGTCAGCCGGAAGCCAAGGTCGAACAGGAGCGCGAAGCGACTGTCGCTGCAGCTTCGAATCAGCCCGGCTGAAATTACTGTCGCTGATTTCCCAGGAGCCGCAGGCGCAAGCGAGATTCGGTGACCGACCTGTAGCTGCGCTCAAATTCGAGCGGGCCCGGAGCAAAAGCCGCTACACAACAGGCTCATCGACAAACGCGCGGCCTTCGCGGTCTTCGATTTCGAGAATCCAGATGTCGGGATCGAAGCGGAGCTGCTTCTCCAGATATTTCGACGCCACCGCTTCATCGGTGCTGTCGCCGATCGGCTTCGTCCAGATGAGTTCGCCGTCGCCACGGCGCGCCTGATTGAGAACGGTAAAGGTGCCATCAAGGCGTGAGATTTTCAGAAACAGCGCGCCGGCATCTTCTTGCCCGCGCCGCACCAGAAACGCGTGCGCCCCGGCCACTTCCGCGCGGCGAATAATCGCCTTGATCTGGATTGCGGTCTTGATGCGCGGCAGCATGGACAGATTTCAGGCAATCGGCGGAATCGCGCGGAGACGCACGCGGCTTTCGCCGACCACGACGAAATAACCCGTCATTCGGTCTCCATAGTCCGTGATGGCTTCAACCAGGCGCGCCCATTTCGTTTGGCTTCGTTCTGAGGCAATGCGCAACAGCACAAGTCCTGGCAGATCGAACCGGCCGATCCTCCGGAATACGAGTTCTCCGAAGTCGTTGTCTTCCGTTAGCAGAATACGCTATTCCTCGACTGCAACGCCGAGCAGAACGGTATCGGGCTGCGAACGGTATTGTTCCAGGGCGAAAACCACGTCGTCGCCCAAAGCCCGCAGATTGGCAACCAGCTTTGGAGCGACGCATTCATCCACCAGCCAACGCACGTTTTAGCCAAATACGAATTCATCGTTGGCAATGTAATCCGCGGCAAAGGCCTGTGCCGCGTGTATGTCTTCCGCGGTGAGGTGCGGGTGATCTTCAAGTATCTCCTGCACTGTCAGGCCTGCGCCAAGCTTACGCAAGATCATATCCACCGGGATGCGCGTGCCACGGATGACAGGCTTGCCCGCCATTACCGCCGGATCGATCTCGATTCTCTCATGTTTCATGGCGAACCTCGAACGATAGCACCGTAACACGCACACGCCACTTTCCCAAGCCATCCCGCGCGGCGTGCCAAATTCACGGCGCGCGGAACACCGCCGCGGTGACTTTATAGTTGTGCTTGAGCCAATAAAGCTTGCCCATCGAGCGGCGCCATCTCTCTTTCCCAAGAAACGGCACCGGTGCGCGAAAGATATGGCGCAGCAGAATCCACGGGCGCTTCTTCACCTGATCGCGATAGGATTCGCCCACATCGAGAATTTCGCCCCGCAGCATTTTCGCCGGCGCGAAGAGTTTCGCCAATTCCTCCGGCGAGGGCCGGTACATGGTGTCGATCGGATCGCGATGATGCGGATAGCTCAACGGCACGGTGACGAACACCAGCCCCTTCTGCCCCACGATCTCAAGGCATCGCGCGGCCAGCCGCTCCGGTTCTCGCACATGCTCCAGCAGGTTGCAGCAGAGGATGGCGCGCGCGCCCAGCGCCTTCAGGCGCGGCAGATCCGTGTCGTCGAGAATGTCGGCGCGAACGTCGATTCCCTCGCCTTCGCGAAAATCGAGATGGATGACCGAAACGCCATCGGCACGCAGCGGCGCGAACAGTTCCTGCGATGTCCAGGGCTGCTCCACCTCGCGGAAATGCCGCGTGCTCGAACCGATGTTCAGCAGCGGCGAAATCTCCGCCGCGGGAAATGCGGAGAGACGGCGATAGAGCCAGCGGGCTTCGGCCTTGAACATCCGTATGTGCTTTAACCTTCCGGCGTTTCTTAACCGGCTCCCTCGTGATACCCAAATGGTGGAAACGGGCCGGAGCGGCAAATGAAGTTCAAAGCAACCGCTTTCGCGCTTGCTGCCTTGCTGGCACCATCCTTGTTACAGCCTGCGCGTGCCGCCGATCTCACCGTGTTCGCCGCCGCCTCGCTCACCGATGCGCTCAGCCGGATCGGCAATGCCTGGGAGCAGAAGACCGGGCACACCGTGGTTATGTCCTTCGCTGCGTCTTCCGTGCTGGCGCGCGAGATCGAAAACTCGCAAGGCGCGGATATGTTTGTTTCCGCTGACAAGGAGTGGATGGATTATCTGGAAAGGCGCGGGCTGATTGCGCGCGGCACAAGGCGCGATCTGCTCGGCAATCGTCTGGTGCTGATTGCGCCGCGTGATTCGAAAACCGCGCTCGCCATCGCGCCGCATTTCGACCTGGCGGGTGCGCTCCATGGCGGCAGACTGGCGCTGGCCGACCCAGAATCCGTGCCGGCCGGCAGATATGCCAAGGCAGCGCTCACGGCGCTGGGCGTCTGGAATACCGTCGCGGATCGTCTGGCGCCGGCGGAGAATGTGCGCGCTGCTCTCGCCTATGTGGCGCGCGGCGAAGCGCCGCTCGGCATTGTCTATTCGACCGACGCAATCGCGGAACCGCGCGTGCGCATCGTTGCCAGCTTTCCGGGCAACACACATCCGCCGATTGTCTATCCCGTGGGGCTGACAAAAGACGCCAAACCACTTGCGCGAGACTTCCTCAGCTATCTCGAAGGGCCGGAAGCGGCGGCTATTTTCAAGCGGGCAGGATTTACAGTTCTGAGCAGATAGGGGCCGCCTATTGTAGTTCGATCCGCGCGTCGCCGTTCGAGCGGCGCGGCTTGCGCGCATCCTTCAGGGCGAATTCCTGCCGCTTGCGCTGCACGGAGGCGGCGTTCTTTTCCGCCCATACGGAAATTTCCTCCACCGGCTTCAGCAGCGAGTGGCCGATCTTCGTGAGGCGGTATTCCACTCGCGGCGGCACTTCCGCATAGACCGTACGCTCCACGATCCCCGCTTTCTCGAACTCACGCAGATGCTTGGTCAATTCGCGCTGGGTGATGCCGTCCAGTCCCTTCCGCAACTGGCCGAAGCGCAGCGTATTCTTTTCGGCATGCAGCAGGTTGCGCAAGATACGCACCGACCATTTGTGCGCGATCAGCTGCAGGGTGAGGAAAATCGGGCAGTTTTTCGACATTGGTTACTCTTTTATACTCTGTACGATTTCAGGAGCTATATGGCCAAACTTTCCCTACTTTACAGACGCATTCAACCCTCTATATCGCTCCTCACACAATTTTCACACGGGAGAAACCAATGGCCAGATTCGTATCGCTCGCCGCCGGGGCGGTGTTGCTGTTCGCAGGCGGCGCGGCGTTCGCGCAAAGCGCCAAGCTTACCGATCCGCAAATCGCCCACATCGCCTACACCGCCGGCGTGGTGGACATCGCCGCCGCCAACCAGGCGCTGAAGAAGACCAGCAATCCGCAGGTGAAAGCCTTCGCCGAAGACATGGTGCGCGACCACACCTCGGTGAACGACAAGGCGCTGGCGCTGTGCAAGGAGCTGGGCGTGACGCCGGAAGACAACGACACCAGCAAGAGCATCGCCAAGCAGGGCGAGGAAGAGCGCGCCAAACTGGAATCGCTCAGCGGCGCAGCCTTCGACAAGGCCTATGCCGAGAACGAGGTGAAGTACCATCACATGGTGAACACCGCGCTCGAGAACACGCTTATTCCCAATGCCAGCAATCCGAAACTGAAGAGCCTGCTGGAAACCGGCCTCAAAATCTTCAAGGGTCATGAAGAGCACGCGAAGACCCTGGCCGCCAGCCTGAAATGACCTGCCGCGACGCAATGTTCGCTGCACTTGCATGCGGATCGATCGCTGCGTTCGCCTCCGTGGCGGACGCAGCAATCGTCCGTGTGACCATTTCCAATATCGCTTATGCGCCGGCGAAGATCGCCGCGCATGTGGGCGACACGGTGGAATGGGACAACAAGGATTTCGTCGTCCACACCGCCACAGCCCGGAACGGCGCCTGGGATGTCAACCTGCCCGCCGGCAAATCCGGCCGCGTGTTGCTCAAGAAGGCCGGCAAAATCGGCTACTACTGCCGCTTCCATCCCAATATGAAGGGCGAAATCGACGTCAGCGCGAAGTAGCGTTCGTTAGTCCCGATCGGTTTCTTCGGCAATTTTTTCGCAGTTCTGCGCCAGTGTCGCCCAGCCGAGCGCCATATCCACATACCAGTCGCGCTTGTCTCCGGGCGGAAGGGATTGGGCCTGCTCAAGCGCCTCGGCGGCGAGTGCACGATAGCGCCTTGCGCGCTCCGCCGGTGGCAACAGGTGAATAGCTTCCACTAACGCATCCCCGCCTCCTCCGGACCCTGTTTAACTCCAGACCGGCAAAAAGGATGCAGGATTAACCTATGTGATTTTATTGCGCGCTAAAATGTGAGAAGACAGCATAGTGTGGGGGGCTACCACCGTGTCGTTGTCGGGACGCATATCCTTCGTGGCTGAACTCATCGCGTACACCGTCCGCTATCTGCGTGGCGACGGCGTGTTCGCTCGCATTGCCGAAATTCGGTGCACGGACGATGCAGACGCATTGCGCCAGGCAGCGCTCGAAATGCGCGGCGATTACACCGCTCTCGAAATCGTGTGCGGCAGCCGTTTGATATGGCGCGGCCTGCGGGAAGATGCCGCCGCCGCCACACGCGCCTGATCCGCTCCCTGCGAAGATAAAAACCGCCGTGCTGGCTCCTGAGGCCATACACGGCGGCAGTCAGACAGATTAAGGCTTCATCCCGCCAACTTCGTCCTGCGTGTTTACACCGCTGCGCGTATCCGGCCAGGACATAAGCAGCTTCTTTTTCCCGTCCCACGTATTGCCGGTGTAGTCGCCCATGAAGCCGCTGCCGAAACCATCGTCGAACGGATTCGATGAGACAGTAGAAAGGCGCTGGTTGGTGCCGAACGTCGCGCCGCCATCGTTCGAGATCGCTGCGAACGCATCGTAGTTCACATTGGCCGGATCGAGGCTACGATCGAGCCATGTGGCCGCTACCAGCCCCTTTGGGCCGACATTGATCCATTCGAAGAACTGGTCGTGGTTGTCAGCCTGCGGCGTAACGCCGACTGGCGTCCCCCAGGTCTTGCCGCCATCGGCCGACGCCGAAACGCGCTCCTGCATGTACGCGCCGGTCCAGTTGTAATCCATGACGTAGAGGCGGCCGTGAGTGGAAGTTGAGCTGTTGTCGATCGCTATCACCGGAATGTTGGCGATGCGCTCGAACGTGTTCGGAAGACAGCCATAGAACGCGTTGCATGTGTCCGGCGCGAGCGCGACCTGATGAATGGCTTTCTCCTTGGACCAGGTATTTCCGCCATCTGTGGATTTGGACCAGTACATTGTCGCCGTGGTGCCGCCGCAATCGCCTGTCGGCCCCGTCGCCGGACAGCGCTGCCAGGCGGCATAGACCGTGCCATCGTCGCCAATGGCCAGATCGCTGAACTGATCGACCTCGCTGGGAAAGAGCTGCTTCGTACTGACATTGACCAGCGCCCACGTCTTTCCTCCGTCGGTGGAGTGGGAAACGCCGATCTGCGAATTGCTGCTGGCGTCGAACTGCGTCATCGAGATGTACAGCGAATTCTTGCGTGGGCTGTTTGCGTTGGTGTCGATTTCAAGCCACGGCTTGTCCATATCGATACCCGGAGTAGCAGCGGCCACAACGGGGGTACTCCAGGTTTTTCCGAAATCCGCGGACGTTCCGACCACAATCTCCAGATTGGAGGCTGAATCGATGCCGCCGCGATAGGCAACGCTGTTCAAATCCCAGCCGACGACCGGATCGCCATCGCCGCCGCCTGCGCCTGCCGCCAGGGTGCCGCATGTGGCAGTCCACTTCTTGCCGCCGTTGGTGGATGCGTAATAGCCCTGAAGACTGGAGCCGCAATTGTAGTCGTTGCCGCCTGTCAGCACGTGCAGGGCGTTGTTCGGATCGACGGAGATCGGGTCTTCATCGACCGGCTGTCCGCCTTCCGAGGCTTGCGCATTCGGCAAGGTACACGGCGCCGGTTTGCAGTTGAGCGCCGTGACGTGCCCCGCAGCCATTCCGGCCGGAAGGCGTACCGCGCCGCTGCGAATGGCGCGCGCCATCAGCACACCGCCCGATAGCGGACTCTTCGCCAATTGTACGGTGTTCGCGCGCGGCTGCGGCCGTACATCGGCGGATTGTGCGGCACCGGCCGCGGCCGCGGCGACGCAAGACGTCAAGAGCAAAGTTCGTGTGAGTATCGACATGGCGAAAGATCTCCCCTTGCACCCCGATGGTGCGTTGACACGCGAGCCGGCGGAGCCGCTTAGAATCTCGTTGTCAGGGACGACTCAGCGGTTCACCGTGTACGCGCCTCCTTGAAGTTGCGGACAGCTTCTATCATCCTGTCACGCATTACAATCCGGCAATCCTTCGTCCGGCATCTCGGAAAAAAAAGGCGGGCCCCCGACGGCCCGCCTCCAGTGCATGCCAAAAACAATGCTTCAGGTGCAGTTGTTGAACTTGAAGGAATTGACCTTCGTGCTCCAATTGAAGGAGCCGGTCGTCTTCAGATACTCGTTCGTGTAGTACATGGTGCAATCGTCGGTGGGATCGACCGACAGGGCGCTGTAATCGCCCCAGCGCGTCAGGCCATCGGTCTGGCTGCCGCCGCCGTTTGTGGTATTGCCACCGGCGTGTTTCTTCATCTT
>JAICVV010000373.1 GCA_025935155.1 Alphaproteobacteria bacterium | reverse complement strand
CGCCGCCAACGAGGAATTACAGTCCATCAACGAGGAATACCGCTCGACCGCCGAAGAGCTGGAAACCAGCAAGGAAGAGCTCCAGTCCATCAATGAGGAACTGCAGACCGTCAACAGCGAACTGAAGCTGAAGCTCGATACCGTTTCGCGCGCCAACAGCGATTTGCAGAATCTGATGGCGGCAACAGATTTCGCCACCCTGTTCCTGGACATGGGACTGCACATCAAGCGGTTCACGCCGCGGACCACGGAACTGTTCAACATCACCCAGAACGACATTGGCCGTCCGCTGAGCGATTTCACGCACCGGCTCTCCTATGACGAGCTGGCCGGCGATGCGCGGACGGTGCTGAAAGACTTGTCGCCTGTCGAACGCGAAGTGAAAAGCCGCGGCGGATGGTACATGGTGCGCATGCGGCCCTACCGCACCGTAGACGACAAGATCGACGGCGTGGTCGCCACCTTCATCGACATTACGCAGGGCAAAGCGCTGGAAGCGCGGCTGCGTCTGCTGCTGGGCGAGCTGACGCACCGGGTCAAGAACATTCTCGCCGTGGTGCAGGGCATGGTGCATCAGACAGCGCGCGCCAGTGTGTCCAAAGAGGATTTTGTTGCGCGGCTGAATGGCCGGATCGCTGCGCTGTCCGCTTCTCACAGCTTGCTGGTCGATTCGGAATGGAGCGGCGCGGATTTGCACAAGCTGGTCCAGGCGGAACTGGATACCTATGCGGCGGATCGCGGACGGCTGCGGGTCGGTGGCGAAGCCGTGACATTACCCGCGGATTTGGCGACTCCCTTCGGGCTGGTGCTTCACGAGCTGGCAACCAACGCCATGAAGTATGGCGCTCTTTCGAACGAAGGCGGTCTGGTTGACGTTCGCTGGGATATAGAGCGGGATGGCGGCAATAACGGGCGCCTCCGCTTTAATTGGCGGGAGCAACAGGGGCCTCGAGTAAAGACTCCCAGCAGCGCCGGGTTCGGCAGCAATCTTATCCAGAAGGGCCTGCCGGGGGCGACGGTGAATCACCAGTTTCTGCCGGAGGGCGTGCAATGCACGATAGAATTGCCTCTCGCTTCTGCGGGGGCGCAGCATCCCGGCGGTAAGGACTTTCAGGCCGCCGGGGCGGGAACGGCATGATGGAAGAGACCGAACTGGAAATGGCAGAACGGCATGTCCGCGAAGCGGTGGCTCATATCGCAAGCCAACGAGAGCTGATCGATCAGCTTCACTTTAACGGACATAATACAGCACAGGCGGAAACGCTCTTGCTCACATTTGAATCGACCCTGGAGCAACATAGGGCCGGTCTCTGGCAGATCAGGCGGGAATTGGGCATTACAGGCAAAAGGTAATGCTGTTCCCGGAATCGGTGCCGAGGCGGGCAGGTAAAATTCGGCCATTCCCAGACTGTCGCCACTTCCGCTATTCGGCGGGCATAACAGTTTCCGGCCGTTCCCACTCCGCTTCCGTCATCCGCTTGATGGCCGCTTCGCGGTCGCTTGCCTCTTCGGCCGCCCGCCGCCATTCGGCTTCCGCTTCTGTATCGCCGCGCGCGGCGTGCTTGTCCGCGATATCGCGGCAAAGCTCCGCCCGCTCGTTCAGCATGCGCAGAACAGACGACAGGTCTCGCTCCAGAATCTCGAGTTGCGCCGCCGCCAGCACCTGCGCTGTCATCACATGACCGATATGGCAGCGGAATTGCGTCAGCTTGCCCAGCGTTTCCTCGCGCATGGCGCCGCCGCATTCGGGGCAGGTTTGCGCAACGGGCCGCTGCATCTGAACATTCGAATGCTCCATGGCACTCACTCCAGTTTTAAGCGACGTCTTCGGTATCGAGGGTTCGCGCACCAGCCTCACAAGCAACTCTGGAATTTCCCGCAAGGGAACGCAAAAATCGACATCCACATTCGCCAGCGCGCTTTCCGGCATGGAGGGCGCTTCCGCGTCTCCCGGATCCTGAACAACGGCAATCCCGCCGCGCCGCTTGATTTCGTACAGACCGGCAGTGCCGTCGTTCAGGCGGCCCGTTAGGACGACTCCGATGGCGCCGGCGCCGTAGCTTTCCGCCACGCTGCGGAACAGCGGATCGATAGCGGGCCGCGTCCAGTTTTCGCGCGGACCGCGCGAAAGCTCCATGCGCCCATCGCTGACCACGAGATGGTGGTCCGCCGGAGCAACGTAGATGTGCCCCGGCTCGATCGTTTCGCCATCGGTGGGATGACTTGCGGGCAGCGTGCCGGCATCGTTCAGAATGAAGGGCAGCATGCTTGGACCAGCGCCGACATGCACGACAATGAGAATCGCGGCGGGAAAGTCTGCGGGCAGTTTTGGAAGCAGCGCGTGCAAGGCCTCAACCCCGCCTTGCGAGGCGCCGATCGCAACGATTCGGGCCAT
>JAICVV010000054.1 GCA_025935155.1 Alphaproteobacteria bacterium | reverse complement strand
GCTGACCCAGAAAAACGCGGCGGACGACGATCCGTCCGCGGACGGATTGCACAGGGTCGGCACAATGGCGACCGTCCTGCAGCTGCTGAAGCTGCCGGACCAGACCGTGCGCGTGCTGGTGGAAGGCAAGTCGCGGGCGAAGGTTACGGGCTTCGTCCCCCGCAACGATTTCTTCCAGGCGGTGATCGATCCCATTGGCGACACTGGTGGAGAAGCGCGGGAAACCGAAGCACTCATCCGCTCCGTGAAGACGAACTTCGAAAACTATATCAAGCTGAACAAGAAAGTGCCGGCCGAGACACTGGCGAGCGTTTCGCAGATCGAAGATCCCGCGAAGCTCGCCGATACGGCGGCCTCGCACCTCTCCGTCAAGATCGCAGATCGTCAGGCTCTGCTCGAGACACTCAATGTCATCGAGCGGCTGGAGAAGGTTCTCGGACTGATCGAAAGCGAAATCGGTGTGTTGCAGGTGGAGCGGAAAATCCGCAGCCGCGTAAAGCGCCAGATGGAGAAGACGCAGCGCGAGTACTACCTCAACGAGCAACTAAAAGCGATCCAGAAGGAACTTGGGGAAGGCGAGGAAGGCCGCGACGAGCTGAACGAGCTGGAAGAACGCATCCGCAAGACCAAGCTGTCCAAGGAAGCGCGCGAGAAGGCATCCGCAGAGCTGAAGAAGCTCCGCAGCATGAGTCCGATGTCCGCCGAAGCCACGGTGGTACGCAACTATCTCGATTGGGTGCTGTCGCTGCCCTGGGGCAAAAAGTCGAAGGTCAAGAAGGACCTCAGGCTCGCCGAGAACATCCTCAACGAGGATCACTACGGGCTTGAGAAGGTGAAGGAACGGATTCTGGAATATCTCGCCGTGCAGCAACGTGCCGGCAAGATGAAAGGTCCCATTCTGTGCCTCGTTGGACCTCCGGGCGTCGGCAAGACATCGCTCGGCAAGTCGATCGCGCGCGCCACGGGCCGTGAGTTCGTGCGGATGTCGCTTGGCGGCGTGCGGGACGAAGCGGAAATCCGCGGACACCGGCGCACCTATATCGGCTCCATGCCCGGCAAGATCATCCAGTCGATGAAGAAGGCAAAAGCGGCCAACCCGCTGTTTCTTCTTGACGAGATTGACAAGCTGGGTGCCGACTGGCGCGGCGATCCGTCAAGCGCATTGCTTGAAGTGCTTGACCCCGAACAGAACCACACCTTCAACGACCACTATCTCGAGGTCGATTTCGATCTGTCGGATGTGATGTTCATCACCACCGCCAACACGCTGCACATGCCGCAGCCGCTGATGGATCGCATGGAGATCATCCGCATCCCCGGTTATACCGAGGACGAGAAGGTCGAGATCGCCAAACGCCACCTGATTCCGAAGGAGGTCGCGGCGCACGGCCTGAAAGAGGAAGAGTGGAAGATCACCGACGCAGGGTTGCGCGATCTGATCCGCTACTACACCCGCGAGGCGGGTGTGCGGAATCTGGAGCGTGAGATTGCAGGCCTCACCCGCAAGGCGGTGAAAGAAATCGTCTCCGGCAAAGCCACCGCAATTGAGGTTACGGCCGAGAACCTCGGCACCTTCGCCGGAGTCCGGAAGTTCCGCTATGGCGAGATCGAAAGCGAGGATCAGGTCGGTGTTGTTACGGGCCTCGCCTGGACCGAAGTCGGCGGTGAAACGCTGCAGATCGAATCGGTTATGCTGCCCGGCAAGGGCCGCATGCAGACGACCGGCAAGCTCGGCGATGTGATGAAGGAATCCATCGACGCGGCGCGTTCGTACGTGCGCTCCAAAGCGACGCAATTCGGCATCAAACCGCCGACCTTCGACAACAAGGACATCCACGTGCACGTGCCGGAAGGCGCGACACCGAAGGATGGACCGTCGGCCGGCGTGGCTATGGCGACCTCCATCATCTCGGTCATCACCGGAATTCCCATTCGCCGCGATGTGGCAATGACAGGCGAGGTGACGCTGCGCGGCCGGGTGCTGCCGATCGGCGGCCTCAAGGAGAAGCTGCTGGCAGCGCTTCGGGCCGGCCTCAAAACCGTGATCATTCCTGCGGATAACGAGAAAGATCTTGCCGAGATCCCGGAGAACGTGAAGGCTGGCCTGAACATCGTCCCGGTGAAGAGTGTGGAAGAGGTCCTGAAAGTGGCGCTCACCCGCGAGCCGGAGCCGATCAACTGGGAAGAACCGGAAATCGTGCCGCCGCCCGTCCGAACGCCGGACGGCGATGCGGTGATGACTCACTGATCTGATAAGGGGCCGCTGTACCGAGCGGCCTCTTTTTCTTCCCGTCATCTGCCGGAGCCGGCAATAGGCACTTTCCATTCTGTGTCAAAGCCTTGGGTCCGTTTTTGCTGTCGAGAGTCCAGAAGACCGGCTGACAAATGCACCGTGAAACCGTGGTTTTCCTTGCTTTTCGCCTTTGACGGGAGAAACCTGCCGCCCTTAGACTCGATCACGATTTTGACTCGCCAGAAGGAACCTCCGCATGAACAAAAACGAACTTATTCAGCAGCTGTCCGACCGCGCGGGCCTCGGCAAGAATGAGGCGGCCAAAGCCGTCGACGGCATTTTCGATATCATCGCGGAAGCTCTGAAAGCGGGCGACGAAGTACGGCTGACCGGTTTCGGCGTGTTCGCTGTGTCCGAGCGGGCAGGGGGAAAGGGCCGCAATCCGCAGACCGGTGAAGAAATCACCATCAAGCCGTCCAAGCAGCCGCGTTTCCGTGCCGGCAAGCAGCTGAAAGACTCGCTGAACGGCTGAACCAGTGCCTGCGCGTTTTGCGGGATTGTTTCGTCACAAATTGCTAGAGTGAAACATCCGGGCGGTTAGCTCAGCCGGTAGAGCACATCGTTTACACCGATGGGGTCGGCGGTTCGAACCCGTCACCGCCCACCAGCCTACGCTGCTTCGCAGCTACGGCTGGCAAGCCGTGGCAAGAAGCAGCGTAGGCTGCCCGCCGAAGCTTTAGCGAAGGTGGGCTGCAATCGTAGGCGGACCGCCCGACACCGCGCAGCTTCGGATGGCAAGCCCGCGGGACTCTGCAAGGCAAGGCGAGCGGAGGGCACGTTGAAATACGTCTATTTCTTGGAAAGTGTTTCTGACCCAAGCCAAACTTATACTGGCTTAACTGATGATCTTCGGACCCGGCTGAAAAAGCACAATGCTGGTCAATCTCCGCACACATCCAAATATCGTCCGTGGCGGTTGCTGAGCTATTTTGCGTTCTCGCGCGATCAGGTGGCCGTCGATTTCGAGCGCTATCTGAAAACGGGCTCCGGACGAGCATTCGCCAAGAAGAGGCTCAAATGAGCAAGGCCCTTTGGTGGTCATGTTTGTGCTTGCTACTCGCCGGTTGCGGCGGCCATCATCCGCCGCCCGCGCAGGAGCAGCCGGAATACCGTCCCGCGCGCGGCATTCTCGAAGCCTATGATCTCAATCATGACGGCACGATTACCCGGGCCGAGATGGAGCAGGGCCTACGCGCGGATTTCGCCAACGCCGATGTGAAGCATACCGGCTGTCTCGATGCGGACGAAGCGCGCGCGGTAAACGATCGCCGCTGGCAGCAGGACCAATCGACCTATTCGCCACTGGTCGACTTCAAGGGAAAGGGCTGCATCGATTTCGATGAGTTTGCCGCCACTGTTCGCTCCCTCTTCGATCAGATGGATGTGAACGGCGACGGGAAGGTGGAACCCAGGGAACTGCATCCACAGCGCCGTCCGCCCGATCGCGACTGACTAACCCGTCAGCTTGACCTCTGCCGCGTGCAGCCCTACACGGCACTTTCGCCCGCGGGGGCGTAGCTCAGTTGGTTAGAGCGTCGGCCTGTCACGCCGAAGGTCGCGGGTTCGAGCCCCGTCGCTCCCGCCATCCTACGCTGCGTGGCAGCGGACGATGGCGAGTCCGTCCGTAGGCTAGCGAAGGCGGACCGCTCTGCATCGCGCAGCTTCGGATGGCAAGCTGGCCCCTACGCGAATGCCCGCAGTTTGTGGCGGAAAAACCGCTTGTTCTCCTTGCAAATCATGGCTTAAACCGCGTCCGCGAATGCCGTCCGGCATTCCCTTGAAAAACGACGCACCTTGATCCCGCACCCTTGCCCACAACCCGCGGTTTTGAGGTAAGGGTACAGAATGAATCAGCTGTTGATCGAGTATTTGCCGATCCTGATTTTCATCGGCATCGCCGGCGCGCTTTGCGTCGTGTTCTTGCTGGTGCCGCTGATTGTTGCGCCGTCCAAGCCGGATCCCGAGAAGCTGTCCGCCTATGAGTGCGGGTTCAACGCCTTCGGCGATTCGCGCATGAAATTCGATGTGCGGTACTACCTCGTCACGCTGCTCTTCATCATTTTCGATCTGGAAGTCGCCTTCCTGTTTCCGTGGGCGATTACCCTGGGCAAGACCGGTGTGTACGCCTTCTGGTCTATGATGGTGTTCCTGGGCGTGCTGACGGTCGGCTTCATTTACGAATGGCGGAAGGGAGCGCTCGAATGGGAGTGATCCCCGCAGGCACGGCGGCGCGCGTGGGCGTTGAAGGCGGCAGGCCAATTCCGGTCAACGATCCCTATTTCCGCGAAGTGCAGGCGGCGATGCAGGACAAGGGATTTCTGGTTGCCAGCGCTGACGCGCTGATTAACTGGGCGCGCACGGGTTCGCTGATGTGGATGACGTTCGGGCTTGCCTGCTGCGCTGTTGAGATGATGCAGGCTTCCATGCCGCGCTACGATCTGGAGCGCTTCGGCGTGGCGCCGCGAGGGAGCCCGCGCCAGTCGGACGTAATGATCGTTGCCGGGACACTGTGCAACAAAATGGCGCCCGCGCTCCGGAAGGTCTACGACCAGATGCCGGAGCCCAGATACGTGATTTCGATGGGCTCGTGCGCCAATGGCGGGGGGTATTACCACTACTCCTATTCCGTGGTGCGCGGGTGCGACCGCATCGTGCCGGTCGACATCTACGTGCCCGGTTGTCCGCCGACGGCGGAGGCGCTCGTCTATGGTATCATGCTGCTGCAGCGAAAAATCCGCCGCACCGGCACGATCGACCGCTGAGGCTTTCACATGGCTCTCGATCTGAACGCCTTGGGCAACCATGTCGCGCAAGCGATTCCCGGCGCGGTGCTGGAACAGAAATATGATCGGGGCGAGTTGACGCTGACGATTGCAGGCGAGCGATTGACTGAGACGATTGAGTTCCTTCGCGACGACATAGAGTGCGAATTCCGCGTCCTGCTGGACATCTGCGGCGTGGATTGGCCGAAGCGCGCGAAGCGCTTCGATGTAATTTATCACCTGCTTTCACTCACCAAAAACCGGCGTATCCGGGTGAAGGTGCAAACGGACGAGAAAACTCCTCTGCCGTCGATCGTTTCGTTGCATGCCTCCGCCAATTGGTTCGAGCGCGAGACCTTCGACATGTATGGCGTAGTATTTTCCGATCACCCCGACCTGCGCCGGATCCTCACCGACTACGGGTTCGACGGGTATCCGCTCCGCAAGGATTTCCCGCTCACCGGCTTTGTCGAACTGCGGTATGACGACGAACTGAAGCGTGTGATGTATCAGCCGGTGCAGCTGGTGCAAGAATTCCGCGAATTCGATTTTGCGAGTCCGTGGGAAGGCCTGCGAGGCGCGGCGATCGGCGACGAAAAGGCAACCAAGGCATGAGCGATGCACCTGGTGGCGGCGCGGTCACCGATAACACCATCACGCTGAATTTCGGGCCGCAGCATCCCGCAGCGCACGGCGTGCTGCGCATGGTGCTGGAGATGGACGGCGAGCTCATCACCCGCGTCGATCCGCATATCGGGCTGCTGCATCGCGGCACCGAGAAGCTCATCGAGTACAAAACTTACATGCAGGCGCTCCCGTACTTTGACCGGCTCGACTATGTCTGTCCTATGAATCAGGAGCACGCCTTTTCGCTCGCGGCGGAGAAACTGCTCGGTCTCGAAGTGCCGAAACGCGGGCAGTACATTCGCGTGCTGTTCTGCGAGATCGGCCGCATTTTGAACCATCTGCTGCAGGTGACGACTCAGGCGCTGGACGTCGGCGCGCTCACCCCTCCGTTATGGGGTTTCGAAGAACGCGAAAAGCTGATGATTTTCTACGAGCGCGCGTCCGGGGCGCGCCTGCACGCCAATTACTTTCGCACCGGCGGCGTGCATCAGGATTGTCCGCCAGCGCTGCTGGAAGACATCTACGTTTGGAGTGGCGGCTTCCCCCAGGTGCTGGACGATCTGGAAACTTTGCTGACGGAAAATCGAATCTTCAAGCAGCGCAATGTGGACATCGGCAAGATCGACCGCGCCGATGCAGAAGCTTGGGCGATGAGCGGCCCGATGCTGCGCTCGACGGGCGTAGCGTGGGACCTTCGCCGCGCCCAGCCTTACGAGTGCTACAGCGATTTCGAATTCCAGATCCCTGTCGGAAAGAACGGTGACAATTACGACCGCTACCTCATTCGCATAGAAGAGATGCGGCAGGCCACAAACATCATGCGCCAGTGCATCGAGCGCATGCCGGATGGGCCGGTGATGACGGAAGACAACAAGATCGCGCCCCCCAAGCGTGGCGAAATGAAGCGCTCCATGGAGGCGATGATCCATCAGTTCAAGCTGTTCACCGAGGGCTATCGCGTACCGGAGGGCGAGGTGTATGCGGCGGTGGAGGCGCCCAAGGGCGAGTTCGGCGTATATTTGGTGTCGGAAGGTGAGAACAAACCGTATCGTTGCAAAATCCGCGCGCCCTCCTTCGCGCATTTGCAGGCGATGGATTACATGTGCAAAGGCTACATGCTGGCCGACGTGCCATCCGTGCTGGGTTCTATCGATGTCGTCTTCGGGGAGATCGACCGGTGAGCTTCCGCCGCCTTGCACCAGCCGATGAGCAGCCTGCCCGCTTCGCGTTCTCGGAAGGGAATCGAAAACTGGTGGACCGGTGGATCGCGAAATATCCACCCGGGCGTCAGCGCAGTGCCGTGATTGCCGCGTTGTGGATCGGGCAAGAGCAGGAAGGATGGGTGACGCAGCGGATGATCGAGGAGGTCGCGCGCATTCTCGACATGCCAGTGATGCGGGTGCTGGAAGTCGCCACGTTCTATACCATGTTCAACCTGGTGCCGGTGGGGGAGCATCTCGTGCAGGTGTGCACCACGACCCCGTGCTGGTTGCGCGGCTCAGACGAGGTGGTTGCCGCGTGCAGGAAGCATATTGAGCCGCGCCCGAATGTGGTTTCCGCGGATGGCAAATTCTCGTGGACCGAAGTGGAGTGCCTCGGCGCTTGCGTGAATGCGCCGATGATGCAGATCGGCAAGGATTATTACGAGGATTTGGATGGAGCTGCGACCGAGCGCATTCTTGAAGCGCTGCGCCGCGGTGAGACACCGAATCCCGGCCCGCAGGATGGCCGCCATTCCTCGGAACCGGCGGGCGGCGCACTGACTTTGACGGATCCGAAACTGTACGAGGGGGGCTACAGTCATCCGGCCAATTCCGGCGTCTCCGATGACGATGCGAAACGGCCCACGGCGGCTGGCTCGGAGCGCGCGGCGCCGGTGCAGAAACCACCCGGAGCGGCAAGCTGATGCTGCCTGATCGCGATCGGATTTTCACCAATCTCTACGGCTTCCACAGCCCATGGCTGGAAGGCGCGCGCAAGCGCGGCGCGTGGGACGGCACCAAGCAAATTCTCGAACGCGGCGTCGATGCCATTATCGCCGAGGTGAAGAAGTCTGCTTTGCGCGGCCGCGGCGGCGCCGGATTCCCGACCGGCCTCAAATGGTCCTTCATGCCGAAGGAGGTGAAAGAGCGGCCGCACTACCTCGTCGTCAACGCCGATGAATCCGAACCCGGCACCTGCAAGGACCGGGATATCATGCGGCACGATCCGCATCTGCTGATCGAAGGCTGCCTCATCGCCGCTTTCGCAATGCGCGCTCACGCCTGCTACATCTACATCCGCGGCGAATTCATCCGTGAGCGCGAGGCGCTGCAGCGCGCGGTGGATGAGGCCTACGAAGCGCGCCTCATCGGCAAGGACAATATCAACGGTTGGCCGTTCGACTGTTATGTGGTCCACGGCGCCGGCGCCTATATCTGCGGCGAGGAAACCGCACTGCTCGAAAGCCTGGAGGGCAAGAAAGGACAGCCGCGGCTGAAGCCGCCATTCCCGGCAAACGCGGGCGTCTACGGTTGCCCCACCACTGTCAACAATGTCGAGACCATCGCCATGGTGCCGGACATCATGCGCCGCGGGGCGGACTGGTTCGCAAGCATCGGCCAGCCCAACAACACCGGCACGAAGGTCTTCTGCATTTCCGGCCATGTAAACAAGCCGTGCAATGTGGAAGAGGCGATGAGCATTCCGCTGCGCGAGCTGATCGACACGCATGCCGGCGGCGTGCGCGGCGGCTGGGACAATCTGCTGGGTGTGATCCCGGGCGGCTCTTCCATGCCGGTGCTGTCGAAGGAGATTGCCGACAACATTCTGATGGATTTCGATTCGCTGGTGAAAGCGAAGTCGGGCCTGGGCACCGCCGCGGTGATCGTGATGGACAAATCCACCGACATCATCAAGGCGTTCCAGCGGCTTGCCTATTTCTACAAGCACGAGAGCTGCGGCCAGTGCACGCCGTGCCGCGAAGGCTGCGGCTGGATGTGGCGCGTGATTACGCGCTTGGGACGGGGCGACGCCACCATGGCGGACATCGATCTGCTGCAGGAGGTGACGAAGCAGATCGAAGGCCACACCATCTGCGCCTTCGGTGAGGGCGCCTCGTGGCCGGTGCAGGGATTTTTGCGCCACTTCCGCCCTGAGATCGAGAAGCGCATTCGCGACTATGGCGCGCGGCATTCTGCGCCGATGCAGCCGTTGGCGGCGGAGTAGGGCGGATGGCGGAGCAACGGCAGAAACAAATCCTGCAGCCACCATTGGCGATGATGATTGTGGCAGGTATTGGTGTCGGTGCTGCGGTGTTGACGATGCTGGCGTGGCGCGGCGAAAAGGCGAAGAAGCTCTATCTTTCGCATTGCGACGTGGCGCTGGCGAACCCCCGCTTCTCCAGTCCCGATCTGACCAAGCTGGACCTGAAGGCAAAAAAATTTGACGGCAACGCCGAGGAGTTTGAGCGTTACGAATGGTACGTGGCGCGGCTGGTGTACACGTTGGATGAATGCCTGGCGTTGGCGCCCATTCCGCAATGGTATGCGGTGACGAAAACGCAGCTCGCGAACCACAAGAAATACTTTGCATCCGACTATTATGAGAAGCAGGACTACCTCTCGCACTATTCGCTGCGCATGCGCGTACTGATCGGGCAACAGGCGGAGGCCGCCTGATGCTATGCGCTGGCTCTCATTCCCAGTTTCGTCATCGCCCGCCTTGTGCGGGCGACCCAATTGATTTCTCCGCAAAAGGAAATTGGATGGCCCGGACAAGCCGGGCCATGACGAAGTGGGGGGCAGGAATCCGCTGATGCCCACGCGCAAGATCATTATCGACGGCAGGGAAGTCGAGGCGGACGACTCGATCACGCTGCTGCAGGC
>JAICVV010000219.1 GCA_025935155.1 Alphaproteobacteria bacterium | reverse complement strand
CCGTGCGCCTGCTCGCGCCAGAACGCTTCGTCATTTACGAGAGCGCGCGCCGGCGCAAGCAGGCGTTCGGCTTCGTCGGGGCGGATACCGATATCGGCCAATTTGCTTTCTGCTGAATTCAGGAGATTTTTCAGCCTTGCCAGATCCTGCCTAATTTCGCGGCTTCCCACGTGCCGCGGCATATAAATGCTGACCTTCGCTCCTGGTCCCGATTCCAATAGCTGCTGGAAATCCACTTTCGTGATCACGCGTTCCTCCTCCGGCGCGGCCCGCGCCTTCCCTCCTTGGGGGTGGATACTATTCGTGTGTCGTTTGGCCAGGCGCCTGCTGACCGCCCGGTCCGGGCTTGACGATATCGGGCTTTGGGCCACCGAGGCCGGCGGAGTTCTGTTCTTCGGGATTCTGAAGGACACTCTCAACGTCCGTGTCGCGGAGGCTGGTGGAGGGCTGATCTCTCAAATCTCGCTTCTTTTCGGAAGAATCGTGCATGGCATTCTCCAGCTTTTCACTACGGAAACGTGCATGCGGAAGAAGCGTTGCGGGCGCGCCGATACAATCGTATCCTTTGGTGCCTGCTCAACTTTCAACGCGCGATCCAGTGCGCAATGTCGGACCACACTGTTTCACCGTCCAGATCGCGCAGCAGCATGTGATAGCCGCGCGGGTAGCGGTGAACCTGCGCGCGCGAACCCAGCTCCCTGGCGACGGCTTCGGTGGGCAGCTTCGGGATCACCTGATCGTTGCCGCCATAGAGAAAAAGAATAGGCGGCCCTTCGCGCAGCTGTACCGCTGCCCAGCGCGCATCGTCCATCAGGTTCACAAGGCCGTACACCTGATCCGCGCGCACCGAATGTTGATAGAGTGGATCGCGCGACAGCTTCTTCAGCACCTCGATGTTATCGCACGCCACGATGTGCAACCCTTCGCCGGAGACGTGCATCGATGGCACGAAGCGCGCAGCAATCCAGAGCGCGGCGCGATAGGTGAGCGGCATGTCGGCGCGTGACCATACCGCCGGTGCAACCAGAATGGCGCCGTCGACTCGCGGTGGATGCGCGTCTGCCAGCGCGCTCAACACCACGGAGCCGCCCATGCTCTCGCCCAGCGCGTATACAGGGACACCCGGATATTTGAGGCGAACACCTGCAACGAAATCCGTCAGATCCTGACGCATGGCCTCCCCACCGCCCCACAGGCCGCGGTCTGAGGAGAGGCCGAACCCACGCTGATCGTAGGCATAGGTTGTAATGCCGTGCGCCGCCCACCACGGGCCAGGAAGATCGAAAGCCTCCGAGTAGTCGCTCATGCCGTGCAGCGCGACCAGAATGGCACGCGGATGCTCTGCATCCCAGTGGCGCAGGGGCAGGCGGGTTGCATCGCGGGTGATGAAAGCGTCCGTTGCTATGGCAGGCGCGGCGATTTCAGAACTGACCGGCGCCACTATGGGCGCGCAGGCGGCCAGAGCGATCACTCCGCCAACACACGCCGCACGCGCCGCCGCAAATAGGGCAAGAGGTCTTCTCCGAACCATGGATTTTTCTTCAGCCATCCGCTGTTGCGCCACGATGGATGCGGCAAGGGGATATAGCGCGGCGCGTACTCGCGCCATGCTTTAACAGTTTCTGTCATGGTGGGCTTGATTCGACCCCGCAAGTGCCAAGCCTGTGCATAGGAGCCGACCAGCAAGGTTGTTCCAAACTGCGGCAGCGCAGCAAACAGGCGTTCGCGCCAGGTGGCGGCGCATTCCTTCCGCGGCGGCAGATCATGACCCTGCGCATTGTAGCCGGGAAAACAGAATGCCATCGCGGCAATGGCAACGCGCGATTGATCGTAGAACGTGGCACGATCCACGCCCATCCAGTCGCGCAGGCGATCCCCGCTGGCATCGTTGAATGACAGGCCCGTTTCATGCACGCGCAGTCCCGGCGCTTGGCTGACAATGCAAAGCTTCGCTGTCGCGCTGAGATGCACCACCGGCCTCGGCCCGTGCGGCAAATGCGCTTCGCACAACCGGCAGGCGCGGATTTCCGCCACCAGCCGTTCCAGATCGGCTTCGGCGGTTTCAGCGGCCAGGGGCTTGGCAAGAAAAAGGGCGGCCGAAGCCGCCCCGCCGAATCCTGATTTCAATCTCCGCATCCCGGAGGTGCACCTCACTCTTCGTAGTCGCCTTCCGGCTCCGGCTGGGGCTCCGCGCGGCGCTGCGCCTCGGAGGTGAGCGCACGCAGCAACTCCTCCTCTGTCACCTGGCGGTGCTGCACGTCTTCGCGCACATCCTCTTCCGGTGCGGGCTCCGGCTCGTCCACTTCAGCATGTTTCTGCAGCGAGCGGATATACTCCTCCTTCAGGTCGTCTGGCTTCAGCGACTTTGCCGCGATCTCCCGCAGGGCGACGACAGGATTTTTGTCGCGGTCCCGGTCGACAATCGGCTCGGCGCCGCCAGAGAGCTGCCGCGCGCGAAAACCGGACAGCAGCACCAGGTCAAAGCGGTTGGAAACCTTGTCGACGCAATCTTCAACGGTAACGCGAGCCATTCGAACGTCCTTGGGGAGGGGAGCGGGGCCGTATATAGGAACTGGCCAGCCTAGGGCAAGGTCAAAAGTTAGACCGCCCAGCGACTCTGGGCGGAATAAGCCAATGGATGGGAAGCGCATGAGTTTTCTGGAACTGTTGCTGATCGGAATTTGCGTGTTGCTGGCATTGATCGCCGTTGGCGTGCGATTTGCCGTCCGGGAATTGCGGGAAATCAAACTTCACCTTGCGGCGGCAGCAGCCCACCGCGAACGGCACGGCGAAGGTTAATCTTACCAGCGAAGGGGGAAATGGCCATGAATCGGAAGTCAAGAGGTCCGGACCGCCGGCGCGCAATCGGCTGGCTGACAACCGCGCCAATGGCGATCGGCGCTCTCAGGATTTTCGCTTCGGCGCATGCGCAGAGTCCGACGCCAGAGGCACAACCGAAGGCCCTTCAGCCAGGGCAGTTCATCTGGCGGCCGGAGCTGTCGCCCGCCGGCCCGGTCGCGATTATCGTCTCGATTCCCAAACAGCTCGTGTTCGTCTACCGCAACGGCATTCTGATCGGCATTTCCACGTGCTCGACCGGCAAACCCGGGCACGAAACGCCAATCGGCGTCTTCACCATCCTTCAGAAATTCAAGACACACATCTCGAGCACCTATCACGCATCGATGCCCGACACCGAGCGTCTCACCTGGCAGGGCATCGCGTTGCATGTGGGCGGGCTTCCCGGCTATCCCTCTTCCCATGGCTGCGTGCATCTGCCCCAGGCGTTTGCAGACAAAGTATTCGCGGCCACAGATGTTGGCACACCGGTGATCATCGCCGGGGACCACACCGATCCGGCCTCCATTCTCGATCCGGGTCCAATTCTCGGCGTCACGGCGGACGAAGAGATCGCCGCCAAACTGGGCAGCAAGGCGCCAAGTCCTTCCAGTCCGAATGCCGTTACATCCATTCTGGTGTCGGCTGCGGACAAACGCATTTACGTGCTGGAGAACGGAGCAATCGTTGCGCAGGGCGATGCAACCATTCGCAATCCGTTGCAGCCGCTCGGTTCCAACGTGTTCATCTGGCAGGGCGGCAATGCGAACGGATCGAGCTGGCAGGGCATGGGCTTCCATGCCCAAGTCAACGGTGCCATTGCGCCTGACACAAACACGCTTGAGCGCATCGACGGCTCGCAAGATGTGATGAAGGCCATCCGCGCGCGGTTGCGGCCGGGAACGGTGCTCGTTACCACCGATCTACCCGCGACCGCAGGCACGCGCAGCGGCAACGATTTCACGGTGATGGACGCGCCGGTCAGCTGACATGCGCGACAGGCCGCTTTAGCCTCGCATGGCGTCAATTCTTTTCACGGTTCCTCTTTGCCGGGCGGTTCCTCTTCCGGAAGCAGGGTTTCGTGAACAGCGTCGTTGCGCGACAGAGCCGCTGGCGAAGGTTCGACGGCTCTTAGTTCTTTCGGAGTATAGCCGAGCGCTGCAAAGGCTGCATCGCCTTCCCGCGACAGAATGCTGCGAATGTGCAGATCGCGTTGCGGAAACGGGATTTCGATTCCAGCCGCGCGCAGGGCGTCGTCGATCGCCCAGGTGTATGCAGCCTGCATCGATGCAGGCCGCTTAACTGCCTCTATCGCGGGCCACACTACCAATTCGAAGTTGAGGGCGGAATCGCCGAAGCTCGTCATCCACACCTGGGTACGGCGGGGACCATCATCAGGCAATGTGAAAGGCAGGGCTTTTGCGGCCCCCAGGACCACCTCGCGTACTTTCGCCTTGTCCACGCCGTAGGCCACCGAAAACGGGATGTGTATGCGGCGCGTCTCGCCTTTCAGCGTCCAGTTCGT
>JAICVV010000207.1 GCA_025935155.1 Alphaproteobacteria bacterium | reverse complement strand
GGATATTGGCGCGGGCTTCCATCAGCAGATCGTTGATGTGGCGATCGGAGATCAAATCTCCATCCGTCTGCATGGCAGCGCGGGAGCTGATGCTCTTCGGCGCGCCGCAGCTGACGGAGACCAGCACGGTCTGGATGCGGACATCGGCGAGGTTTTCAGCGGCTGCCACGGCTTCGCGGATGGAGTCCTCCGCGTCCTGCACATTGATGACGGTGCCCGCCTTCACACCCTGCGATTCGCGCAGCGCGGCTCCGGTTACGCGCAACGAGCCCGGTTCGGCGCGGCCGATGAGGCAAACGGTTTTCGACGAGCCGACATCCAGTGCCGCAACGAGCCCCGTGCGAAAAGACGTTGGCTGAGCGCCTGCTGTGCGCAATTTGATCGTCTCACCCATTAGGTCGGTTCCCCCCGAGGATTCTTGTGCGGCGGCGCCGGATGACGCAGCACGAACACGTAATTGTCGTGCACCCGCAGGTCGATTTCCGAGATGTCGCGCTCCAGCACGCCATCTTCCACGATCAGGCGTTCCAGCGCTGCGAGTTCCGTCTGCCAGCTGTCTTCCGGCAATTTCACCAGCACGCTGTCGTCGAGAATGAGATTCCAGCGGCGGCCGGACACGCGTTGCATCGCCTTCACACGCGCGGCGACGGCGCGATGCGCATGGATCGCGTGCACCAGATCGGCCGCGCCGTCGGGCTCACCGCCGAAGAAGAGCGGCAGATGCTTGAACTGCGATGCTTCGACCCTGGCGATCGGAAGTCCCTTCCGATCCACCGCATAGAGGCCGTGATCGGATTGCCAGAGTGCGAACGGCTCCTTCTCCACCACATGCACGAGAACCGCGTCCGGGTAGCGGACGGAGATCTGCGCGTCCTTGATCCAGTAGAGCTTGCGCAGATTGGCGCGTGCCTGCTGCGGATCGGCTGCAAACACCGATTGGCCGGGACCGAAGCCGAGCGCCGCCGAGATATCGCCCGGCGAAGCATAACGATTGCCGCTCAGCTGGATCGTGGAGATTTCCAGGCCTGCATCGGCGACGATCGAAGACGCCGCATGGCTCACGGCCGCCGAAGCGCGATGGAAAGTGCCGCCGAAGTAGAGCGCGCCCACCGCAACCATAAGGACAATGGCGACACCGGCAAGAAACGCCGGCCGGCGCGGATTCAGCGCCTCTCCGATCATAGTGAACAATCGGGAGAACGGATTGTTCTTGACCCTGGAGCGCCGGTCATAGCTGCCGCGTTTGGCTGTGCCACGCGATGAGGCGCTGCGGCGGCCCGGCGTTGCGCGGCTGCGCGAGCGGGATGCATTGGCGGCGGCACTCACCGATCGCATGACGCATCCTCCACCAGCCAGCGGCAAAGCGCGCCGTAACTCATCCCCGCATACGCAGCCTGCTCCGGCACCAGCGAGGTTGGCGTCATGCCAGGCTGGGTGTTGGTTTCCAGCGCGATCAGGCGGGGCTTGCTGCCGGTATCGTCATAGCGAAAATCCGTGCGTGTCACGCCGCGGCAGCCAAGCACTTCGTGCGCAAGCACCGCCAGGCGCATCGCTTCTTCTGCAATGGATGGAGGAACGTCAGCGGGAACGGTGTGGCGCGAGCCGCCGGCGGCGTATTTCGCCTCGTAATCGTAGAAGGCGAGATCGGTGGTGATTTCAGTGACGCCCAGCGCCTTGCCGCCGAGCACGGCAACGGTCAGTTCGCGGCCGGGTACAAATTCTTCTACCATCATGGCATCGCTCAGATGCCATTCCGGCCGTGTCAGTTCCGATGGCGGGCGGTTGTCGCCCTTGCGAATGATGTACACGCCGACGGACGAGCCCTCGTTCACCGGCTTGATGACGTAGGGCGGCTCCATCAGATGTTCGCGGCCGGCTTCCCGCCGGTCGGCGACGATGGATTTCACCACCGGAATGCCGGCGGCGCGGTACACATCCTTGGTGCGCTCCTTGTGCATCGCGAGCGCGGATGCCAGCACGCCGGAATGCGTGTAGGGGATGCCCAACCATTCCAGCAGGCCCTGCACGCAGCCATCTTCACCCCAGCGGCCGTGCAGCGCGTTGAAGGCGCAATCCACCCTGGCATCGAGCAGTTGTGACGCGGGATTTTCTCCGGGGTCGATTTCCACTACCTCGAATCCTTCGCCGCGCAACGCGTGCGCGCAACCTGCGCCGGAGGAAAGGCTCACCTCCCGCTCCGCAGAACGCCCGCCCAGCAGCACGGCCACGCGCCCGAATCCGCTCATGGGATACCCACCCGCTTGATCTCCCATTCGAGTTCGATCCCGAACCTGTCCTTCACGCGCGCCCGCACATCCTCGCCCAGGCCTTCGATGTCTGCGGCCGTCGCCTCACCGGTGTTGATGAGGAAATTGCAATGCTTCTCGGAAACCTGCGCCGCGCCGTGCATGAGCCCCCGGCAACCGGCCTGATCGATCAGCTGCCATGCCTTGTGGCCGGGAGGATTCTTGAAGGTCGAGCCGCCGGTTTTCGCTTTCACAGGCTGAGTCGATTCGCGCTGTTCCACAAGGGAATTCATCCGTGCGCGGACATCTTCCGGATCGCCGGCTTCGCCTTCCAGGACCGCTTCCACGAAAATCAGCTCATCGGGCGCGCCGCTCTTGCGATAGATGAAGGCCATGTCGTCCGCCGTGAGCGTGACAATGGTGCCGCTTTCGTCCACCGCTTTGGCTTCGACGAACACGTCCTTGATCTCGCGGCCGTAGCAGCCGGCATTCATGCGCAGCGCGCCGCCGATGGTGCCAGGGATTCCGCGCAGGAACTCCAGACCGGCTACGCCAGCTTCCGCTGCCGCCCGTGCAACCGTTGCGTCCAGTGCCGCGGCGCCGGCGCGGACGCGTGTGCCCTCCGCCGTGATCTTGCCGAAGCTGGCGGGAAGACGGATCACCACGCCGGGAATGCCGCCATCGCGGATCAGCAGATTGGAACCGACGCCAATTACTGTCACCGGAAGGTCCGCGGGCCTCGCGTAGAGGAAGGTGGCGAGGTCTTCGGCATCGGCGGGACGGAAGAGAATTTCTGCATTGCCACCGGCGCGAAACCACACCAGATCCTTGAGCGGCGCATTCTCCCCGTAAGTGCCGCGCACGGGCGGGAGGGCGTAACAGGGTCGCGACTGCATCATCGCTGAGCTCCCCGCGCCTTTAGCACCGCTTCGAGGCCGTTTGCCCAGTTGGTGCTGGAGCCGGCGCCCAGAAAAACGATGGCGCCGCCGGCTTTCGCCAATGGCGCGATAACACTCGGCAGCTCCTCCGGACTGTCTACCGTCAGGACATTCTTATGGCCGTGCGCGCGGATTGCGTCCGCATAGGTTAGATGCGTGAGCCCCTCTATGGACTGTTCGCCGGCGGGATAGATAGGCGCGATCACAGCCGTGTCGGCATCGTTCAGGCAGGTGCAGAACTGCTCGAAGGTGTCGCGCAGGCGCGTGTAGCGATGCGGCTGCATGATCGCGACGATCGGCCCGGAATAGGCCTGCCGCGCGGCTTTCAACGCCGCGGCAATCTTGAACGGGTTGTGCCCGTAATCGTCGATAATGGCCGCGTCGTTCCATTCGCCCACGCGGCTGAAGCGGCGCTTCACCCCTTCGAAGGCGCTGAAGGCGGTGCGGATACGGCGATCGTCCACCGCCAGTTCACGCGCGACGGTAATCGCCGCCAGCGCGTTCAGCACATTGTGCTCGCCAGGCATCGGCAGGGCGACGTCCGCGATGCGAGTCTCGCTGCCGCTCCGGCGATCGCTGATCGCGACCGTAAAGCGCGAACCGCCTTCCTGATACGAAATGTCCAGCGCCCGCACATCGGCCTGCGGGCTGAAACCGTAGGTGATAAGACGCCGGTCCATGATTCGGCCCACCATCTGCTGCACCTCAGGATGGTCGAGACACAACACCGCGAAACCATAGAACGGCACGTTCTCGATGAAGCGCTGGAAGGCCTCCCGCATGCGATCGAAGGTGCCGTAATAGTCGAGGTGATCCGGGTCGGCATTGGTGAGCACCGCAATGGTTGCGGGCAGGCGCAGGAACGAGCCGTCGCTTTCGTCTGCTTCCACCACCACCCAGTCGCCCGCGCCGACGCGCGCATTGGTGCCGTAGGCGTTGATGATGCCGCCATTCACCACGGTGGGATCGAGCCCGCCGGCATCCAGCAGCGCCGCCACCATCGTTGTTGTCGTGGTTTTGCCATTGGTGCCGGCCACCGCCACGCACCATTTGAGCCGCATGATTTCGGCCAGCATCTCGGCGCGGCGCACCAAGGGCAGGCCGCGTTGCCGCGCCGCCTCGAACTCCACATTGCCGGGCTTCACGGCCGACGAATAAACCACGGCATATACATTGCCGATGTTTTCGGCGGCGTGACCGATGGTGACGGGAATGCCGAGCGAACGCAGCCGCTTCACGTTGGCGCTTTCGGCCGCGTCCGAGCCGCACACCTTATAACCAAGATTGTGCATGATTTCGGCGATGCCGCTCATGCCGATCCCGCCGATGCCAATGAAGTGGATCGGCCCAATGTCGAGCGGCACGCGGGTGGGGAGCGGCACCGTCATGCCCCACCTCCG
>JAICVV010000004.1 GCA_025935155.1 Alphaproteobacteria bacterium | reverse complement strand
TCTGATGATGGCAGATCACGCTCCAAGTCTGATTGAACGGGCAGCGGCCCGCCTGCGGCAACCGGCTTCGAGCGCCTCTGGAACATCCTCGGAGACGGAAAGACCGCTTCCTTCATCGATTCGAACGCAGCCTACCTTTAAACCTCTACATCACGGACCGGATGGTAGAGAAACGGCCGCACGAGACCGTGAAATTCGGACAGTCACGATCAGTCCAATAAGCCTTGCAGCGAATGGGATCGTTTCACCGTCGGAGAATTCGTCCCGAACGGTTCAGGAGTTTCGCGCCATAAAGCGCGAAGTGTTCGCCAACATACGGCGATCCAACGGCGTGAAAAACCGTATCGTTGTGGTTACCAGCGCAAGACCCGGTGAGGGCAAAACCTACACGGCCACCAATCTCGCACTCGCCTTTGCGTACGAACAGGACACCAGGGTTTTGCTGGTCGACGGGGATGCGTACCGGCATTCGATGCTCGACTATCTTGGTCTTTCTGCGGAGAAGGGCTGGCTGGATGTCATCACAGATGCAGCGCTTCTCAGCGCGGTGGTGTTGCGCACCAACCTTCCCAATCTGGAGTTGTTACCGGCAGGGAAGGAGCGCTCCGGGATTCCGGAATTGATGTCGAGCGGACGCATGACCGCGCTTCTTGAACAGCTGCAAGGCGAGGATCGATCGCGCATTATAATAATCGACTCAGTGCCTTGCCTGACGAGCACCGAGCCGGCAATCCTTTCCGAATTGGCAGGGCAAACGCTTCTCATCGTCGCCGCCGACGACACTCCTCGCGACGACATCGAAGCGTCGCTGCGCGTGCTGAAGGCAAGCGCCAGTGTGAACCTCGTTTTGAACAAGACGCATCCATTGCTTACCGAACAATTTAAGGGTTACGGGTACAATTACGCACTCAGAGACAACTGAGCTGGCCCGGATACCAGAGGGGGTTGCTTCCTTGCACGCATCGCGGACAGTCCTTGGGACCATTCTCGTGATGGGTGCGACCGGACTGCAGGGCGCCATGGATCGCGCCGGTGCGCAAACCGCCGGCTATTTTTTTGGCCTGTCCTCGCCCGGCGCCATAACTCAGGGCGGGTCGAACTCTCAACTGTACAATGCAAGCCGCGCCATTCTTCAGCCGAATGCGCCGCCCATGCTATTCTCGGCGAACATCGGCGTGGACGGGATTTTGACAGACAACGCTGAACAGACCGCGGGCGATAGAGAACGCGACTTCAGCTCCGTGTTTTCTGCCGGTGGAATACTCACTGCCGATACGGTCCGCTTCAGTGGATTGTTAAGCGCCACTGCAACATATCAGGCGTACGCCAATAACAGCCAATTCGACCAATGGGCTGGATATGGCTTCGGCAACGTCCGCGGCATTGTGCTGCCTTCGGTGGCGTATATCGATTTTTTCGGTTCGGCCGACGATGCTGTGAGGACCGGCGGCGGAATTGAAAAAAGCTTCATACAACCGGATCAGAACACGCATTATTATTCTGCTGGAGCATCTCCGGTTTTGGTCCTGCCGTTCGCGAGGTCGGCAACATCCTTTACGCAGTATCGAATCAGCCGCGTTTGGTTCGTCAACAATACGCAGAGAATAGATATTCCGGGCCTGTCGCTGGGCCCCGTTTCGAACGAAACCGATCAAAGCCTTCGCGAGGATTTGAGGTTGCCGGGCGCCATTGCGCCCCGGCTGCTAACAGATGTTTCTCTGAACGCGAGCGACACCGACACCGGAAACAGCTTTTCGGGAGATCTGAAGCGCGCCAGCGCGGAGTGGATAAATGAATATGAGATTACGCGGGCGGTATCGGGAATTTTCGGAGCAGGCTACGAGGATGTAAGCAACACCTCTGTTCCGTCCGCAGGCGACCGGGGCATGATATGGGACGTCGGTGCCCGCGTGAAGCCGAACGCCGATTCTTACCTTCTGCTCGTATATGGGCGCCATGATGGCTTCACAGACTTTGCGGGCGAACTGGCGTGGCGAATAGGGCCGCGCACCGATCTTTACGCAGAATATTCGGATTCGCTCACCACCGCTCAGCAAGGCTTTACCGGGGGCAATGCCGGAGCTGTCCTTGCGCCGGACGGAGCGGTAACAGGTATCACTTACAATCAAAATCCGCTAATCGGTGTTCTGGATGACTCTCTGTTGAACGGAGGCCCCGGCAGCGATTCGATCCTGCCGGCGCTGGGTATACCGATCGGAACGGCGGACAATCTGTCTCCCCTGCAAGACGGGCTTTTTCGTGTGCGTCAGCTAAGTGGATCGGCTCGGTGGCTCGGCGATGCGAACCAGCTGGTCCTTACTGGATACTACGCCGACAACCAGTCCCTTACTCCTTTGGAAACGCCATCTTCAACCATTTCTGGTGGCAATTTGTCCTGGTCCCGCAGCTTGGTTCCGTCGCTCACGGGGCAGGCCCAAATCGCGTACAGCCGTGTGAGCGGAACGGAGGACGCCGACCTCTATCAATTTTCGGCCGGCGCGGACTATCTGGCTTCCGAAACCATTTCGCTCTCGCTCCGCTACGATTTGATTTGGCACAAGGCCATCGGAAACGGCGCCGGCTATGTGCAAAATGCGATAACGCTCTCGATCCGCAAGAGCTTCGATTGAGGACAGGATGTACGAAGCGTTTTATGCGCTGAGCGGTTCGCCCTTCCAGCTTACGCCGGATAGCAGGTTTTATTTCGGTAGTCGCGAGCACCGGAAGGCAATGGCGTTTCTGGAATTTGGAATTGCCCAGCGCGAAGGGTTCGTCGTCATTACTGGCGAAGTCGGCGCGGGAAAGACGACCCTTGTCGAGCATCTGCTCTCGACGCTGGACCGCCAGCAATATGCCATTGCACGAATCGTGACCACCAGCCTCGGCGGCTTCGACGCTCTATGCATGATCGGCTCCGCCTTCGGCCTCTACAAGGATGGGATGAGCAAGCCAGCCCTGATCGGCCGCTTTTCCGATTTTTTTTCCCAGCTGCAACAGCAGCAGAAGTATCCCCTGATCATTATCGATGAGGCTCAGAGCCTCACCATCGAGGCCGTTGAAGAGTTCCGTATGCTGTCGAATTTGGTGTCTGGCTTCAGCGCCCCGTTTCAGGGCATTCTGTTGGGGCAGCCTGAATTTCGGGCCAAACTGTCTCAACCGGAGCTTGAACAATTCCGCCAGCGCGTGATTGCCTCCTGCCATTTAAGCGGCTTGGGGGAGGAGGATACCCGCAAATACATTGAGTACAGGCTGGCACGCGTAGGCTGGCGCGACGATCCGAGGATCGCTGATGATGCCTTTGTCGAAATCCACTACAGGTCCGGCGGCATCCCCCGCCGTATAAATACCCTGTGCTCACGGCTGTTGTTGCTTGGCTATCTGGAAGAACGGCACGATATCGACCGGAGCAAGGTTGCTGCGGTGGCAGCGGAAATGGCGGCTGAAGTGGGTCCGCTTGGCAACGCGCAAGTCCCTTTGGCTGCAACTGAACCCGGTCGGCGTCTGGAGCACCGTGAAGCTGATGTCCTCGGACTTCCGGAACCGGCCGAGGAGCGGGGCCACTATGCCGAACCCGAGAGGATGAATCGCACACATATCTCTAACGGGCTCACGTCCAGAGTTCGCAGATTAGAACAGCAAACCGATAAACATAGCCGCACCATCGTGCGTGCGCTGGAGCTCGCCCTCGAATTCATGTCCGTCAAGCAAAATCAGATTGAGCGTTCCCGTTCCTCCGAATAGCGCAATGTATATGTCGATGGATCAATTTATTGGCAGGCTCGGACCGACCCTATCGGAGACGAAATGGCAATCTTTCTCAGCTAACAATGGATGATTTTACAGTTGCCGGTACTATGATTAGCAAGGATAGGGAATGGCGGACAGCGAATGACGGTTCTCGTTACAGGGGGCGCCGGCTATATCGGCAGCCACATGGTTCTCGCGCTGCTGGATCGTGGGGAAGACGTCGTCGTTCTCGACAACCTCTCGACAGGCATTCGCGAGCTGGTCCGCGCGCCAGCCAAACTGGTCGTGGGCGACGTGGCAGATGCCGCTACGCTGAAGACAATCTTTCAGCAGAACGATATCGAGGCGGCACTCCACTTTGCGGGTTCGGTGGTGGTACCGGAGTCGGTCGCAAACCCGCTCGAATACTACCGGAACAACAGCGCCGCGACGCGCGCGCTGACTGCCGCATGTGTGGAACACCGGATTCAGCGATTCATCTTCTCTTCGACAGCGGCGGTTTACGGCATTCCTGCTGAAAGTCCGGTTGCAGAGACCACGCCGGCCATTCCCATCAACCCGTATGGCCGCTCGAAGCTGGTGAGCGAATGGATGTTGGCGGATACCGCGCACGCGCATAATTTTCACTACGCCGCTCTCCGCTACTTCAACGTTGCGGGTGCCGATCCAGAAGGCCGCTCAGGGCAAAGCACACCACGCGCGACCCATCTCATCAAACGGGCCTGCCAGGTTGCGCTTGGGAGCGAACCCCAACTGGAAATTTTCGGCACGGATTTTCCAACGCGCGACGGCACTGGAATACGCGACTACATCCATGTCACGGACCTGATCGATGCGCATCTCCTCGCGCTTGACAGGCTTCGTTCCGGTGGCAAATCGTTCTGTGCCAATGTTGGGTATGGCCGCGGCTTCTCGGTGCTGGAGGTGATTGCCGCGGTTGAGGGCGCCGCCGCGCACAAGCTGAACGTCGTCCACGGAAAGCCGCGAGCGGGCGATCCGCCCGCCCTGGTATCGGACCCTGGCCTCATAAAGAGCCTTGGCTGGCAGCCAAAGTACGGCGATCTGGACACCATTGTTCAATCGGCGCTCGCGTGGGAAAGGACGCTTCGTGCGGCCTAAGACCCGCACAAAGAATCGAAGGCGGAGCTGGCAGTGCCTTGCGAACGAATGCCGGAACCATGTACGGACAGCATTCGTTCCCGTCCAGCAAGCTGGAGAGGTGTTATGCCTGCCAGAAAAGCCAAACCGCGCACCCATAAGAGAATTATGCCTGCAACGCGCGCAGAAAACCGTGAGATCGATGAGCAGGTGAAAGAAACCTTTCCGGCCAGCGATCCGCCAGCCTTTATGGGGGGGGAATCATTCGTTGGCGCGCCGCCGAAGCGGGAAACACCGGCACCTGATTGCGCAAAGCCCAAAAAACAGCGCTAGGATCGCCTGGGCTTATCCAGTTCGTTCAACACGTTTCTGAGGGGTATCCATGACAACCATCGATCTTGTCGTCATCCAGCCGCTGGTCGCACTGATCTTCGGAATCCTGATCCTGCTGATGCCGCGCATCCTGAACTACCTCGTGGCCATCTACCTGATCATCATCGGTCTGATCGGCTTGTGGCCGCACATTTTCGGCAGCCGCATCCTACACTGACCGCTATTCCGCAGCCTTGGCGGCGGCGTGGGGGCCCTCGGTCATACGCTCTTCGGCGACCCGATCCGCAACGACATTGGTTGGCACGCCTTCACTGTCGGCGCGCCGGAAAATCTGTGTGAGTGTGGCGGCAATGCCAAGAACCCGATGCTCGATCTCCGCATCTGCCCAGCCAAAAATCTGGCCCGCAACGCGGATGATGCCGCCGCCATTGATCACATAATCCGGCGCGTAAAGGATACCGTGCGATTTCAACGCGACACCGTGCTCGTCTCGCGCAAGTTGATTGTTGGCGCCACCGGCAACCACTTTGGCGCGCATCCGCGCGATGCTGCGGTCATTCAAAATGGCCCCGAGCGCGTTGGGCGAAAACACATCGCACTCGACCGAGGCGATGTCGTCCGGCGACACGGGCTTTGCGCCGAAGAGTTCTTCCGCACCATGCACCGCCTCGGCATTCACGTCCGAAACGATCAGCTTCGCGCCCTCGCGATGGAGCTGCTTCGCCAACCCCATGCCGACCTTGCCCAATCCCTGGATCGCGACCGTGACGCCTTTGGTATCGCCGGCGCCAAGGCGATGTTTCACCGCCGCTTTCAGGCCCACGAATACGCCGAGGGCGGTGAGCGGGCCAGAGTCACCACCCGTCTTCCCCGGCTGATCGAACCCCGCCACGAACTTCGTTCCCCGTGCGATTACCGGCAGATCGCTGGGTCCGATGCCCACATCCATCGCCGTGATGTAGCGGCCGCCCAGCGCATTCACCGCTTCCGCATAAGCGAGCAGGCGCGCTTCGTTTTTGTCCTTCGTGGGATCGCCGATGATGACCGCCTTGCCCCCGCCGAGCGGCAAACCTGCAATGGCGCTCTTGTAGCTCATCCCTCGCGAAAGCCGCAGGACGTCGTCCAGCGCTTCGTCGCCGTTGGCGTAAGGGTACATGCGCGTGCCGCCACAGGCAGCGCCAAGGGCTGTGGAGTGGATGGCGATAATGGCTCGCAGACCGCTCGCCTTGTTGTCGAAGAATGCAACGGTTTCGTGATGATCGAAGTCTGCGGCTTCAAAGACGCTCATGCCCCTGGCTCCCGGAAAAGGCGCGGGACCATACGCGTGAGCAGCCGAAATTGGGTTGCCTTTTGGGGCACGCGCAAGCAACAACCGAAGCAACAGGGCCATTTCTCCGGCAACAAAACTCTAGCCGCCGATCGCCTTCAAAACCTCCGTCGGAGTCAGCACCTGCGGCAGCACCAAGGCTTCGGGTGCTCCCGGCGGGTAGTAGAGATAGAGCGGTACGCCTGAGCGTCCGTGTTGCTGCAGCAGCGCCGTAATTGCGGCGTCGCGGTTGGTCCAGTCGGCGACGATATAAGCGATGTGCTTCTGCGCAAACGCGTTCTGCACCCGGGTATCGGAGAAGGCTGTCTTTTCATTCACCAGGCAGGTGATGCACCAGGCCGCGGTGGCGTTGATGAAGATCGGCTGGTGTTTGGCGCGCAGCGTTTCGACTTCAGCCGCGCTGTAGCTGCGCGAAGGAATGCCGCTGACTTCAGCAAGCGTGTGCGATGTTCGCGAGATGCTGCCGATCTGCGGCAGCAGGTACACGAGTGCCGCTGCTCCAACCGCTATCGCCAGCCAACCGGCAGCGCGCCAGCGGCCACTGCGCCCTTGCGAAATCCCCAGAATCCACAGCACGAAGGCGACAAGTAGCGCGAGCGCCAGCAGCAGCAACAGACGCGACTCATCCGTCTCGAAACCTAACACCCACACAAGCCACAGCGCGGTGGCGTACATAGGAAAAGCAAGCAATTGCCGGAAGCGCAGCATCCATGCACCGGGCTTCGGCAGCCAACGCGTAAGGCGCGGTGAGAGTCCGATCACAACGAAGGGCGCGGCAAAACCGATCCCAAGCGCGAGGAAAATCCCGAGCGAAATGACAACGCTTTGCGTCAGCGCATACCCGAGCGCGGCTGCCATGAACGGCGCAGTACATGGCGCAGCAACGGCAACGGCCAGCACACCGGTAAAGAAAGCGCCAGCCGAACCACCGCGCCGGGTCAATCCTTCACCCGCGCCGATACCGGGCACTTCGAACACACCGGAAAGATTCAGCCCCACCACAAAAATCAGCAGCGCAAATCCGGCGACAGCAATGGGATCCTGCAACTGAAAGCCCCAGCCGATCGCGTCGCCGCCGGCGCGCAGAACGATGATCGCCGCGGCCAGCGCAAGAAAGCTCAGCACCGCGCCAATGCCGTAGGCAAAACCTTCGCGCGCGGCTTCGTGCCGGTCAGCATGTGCCGTGTTGGCAATCGCCAGCGCCTTCATCGCCAGCACCGGAAGCACGCAGGGCATCAGATTGAGAATAAGTCCGCCGAGCAGCGCGAACAGCAGCGCCAAGGGCAAGGTAGTACCGGCAGCAGTGGCTGGGGCCGATGCCGATTGCGGCACAGCGCCTGGCGTGGCCTTCACATTCAGCGCCTGCACCGAGCCATCGTTGGACGTGATCGCCAGCACGCCCGCAAAGATGTTCCCGAGTTTCGGGTTCTTCGCAGGCTTGAGATGCACAACCAGGCCATTCGATACTTGTGCGAATGTCTGCGGGGCAAAGTCGGTGATCGCGCCGCTCGCGAGCGGGAAGAAGGCGACGTCCTTCACGCCCGCCTTGCCGAGTGCCGGGGCCGCAACAAACAGATCGAGTGTATCGCTCAGGCGATAATGTACCGGCCACGGTGACGGGACTGGAATCCTCGCGCGGGTTGCTGCGAATTGTTCCGCGATTGTGGAATAGGGCGGCGCGGGCGAAGCGCTGACGGTCAATGCCAAAGTCAGCGGCTGGTCTTCCGGAATGCAGACTTCCTTGCACACTAGCCAGCTGCCAGTCGCCTTCAGCGTGATTGTAACGCCCGGTTTGGCCTGTTTCGGCGCGGTGATGCGCGTGAGCAGCCAGACCTTGCCCTCATAGCCGTAATTCATCAGCGGCCCGACCGGCAGGCGCTTGGGGTATGGCCATTCAATCGCGCCGGCGTGCCAGCCCGGCGGCAAGGTCCATTTGATTTCGGTGGGCAGGCCCGCCTCGCCAGGATTGACCCAATAGGTGTGCCAGCCCGGGCGGATGCTCTGCTCCAGCGCGACCACCACGCTGCCGCCGGGCGCGATTTCGCCGCTCTTCGAAACCAGGCGCGCCTGAACCTTGGGCGCGGAATCGACTTGGGCTGCCGCGCCGGTCGCGAACAGCAGCAGGCCGAAAATCGCGAGCACAAACCGCATGCTCGCGGCTATACAGGCGGACCACCAAACCTGCCAGCTTTGCCGCCCTCCTCGCGGCGAAGTGAGCCGTCCGGAGACGAGCACTTTCCCCGCGAAGAACCTGACCTGGAGGCTATTGTGAGAATAACCGGCGGTACTTTCCGTGGACGGACCTTATTTTCTCCCGACGATGCGCGGGTACGGCCGTCGTCAGACAAAGTCCGGCAGGCGATCTTTAACATTCTGGCCCACAACGATTTCGATACGGGTTTCACTCTAGAAGGTTCGCGCGTGGCGGACCTGTTTGCAGGCACAGGCGCCTTGGGAATCGAGGCGCTTTCGCACGGCGCCGGATATTGTCTGTTTGTGGATGATTCCGCCGGCAGCCGTGCGCTGATCCGCAAGAACGTCGAAGTGCTGCAGCTTACCGGCGTCACGAAGATATGGCGGCGCGATGCCACGCAGCTTGGACCGATGGCGGCGGCCAGCGGCGGTCCGTTCGATCTGGTGTTTCTCGATCCGCCTTACCGCATGCACCTTGTACCGAAAGCACTCGACAGTCTCGCCGCAGGGCAGTGGCTTGCGCCGAATGCGCTGCTGGTTGTGGAAACCGCGGAAGGCGAGCCCCTGCCCTCGCCCGCAAGTTATCGGCTTCTGGACAATCGCGTGTACGGCGACACGCGCGTAAGCTTCTGGACACCATCGAAACAGGAATTAGTCGAGTGATCACGATTAGGCCCGCTCGCCCGGAAGACGCTGCCTTCCTCGGCTGGGCCAGTTACGAAGCGGCGCGCGGCCACCTGAAGCGCGGCTGGTTCGATATCGTGCTCCAGCGGGATGAAGCATTCTGCCTCAAATTCAGCCGGCGCCTCAGTATCGCGCGCGTGATATCATGGTGGCACTGGTCGCTGTTTTCCGTGGCCGAAGTGGATGGCGTTCCCGCGTCGGCCTTGTGCGGCTTCGGCGATGAGTCCGTCTACTACGCCTCACGCGAGGCGATGCACGAAGCATCCGAAGCTATGGGGATCGACAAGGCCGAAGAGGCGCAGTTCTGGGCCCGAGGTTCCTTCATCGTGAGCTGCGTGACGAGTGAACCCGGCGTCTGGACCGTCGAGAATGTCGGCACGCGGCCCGAATACCGCGGCACCGGCGTGACGCAGGCACTCCTTAAGCACGAACTGGAACGCGCGCGCGGCGCCGGCTTCCAGCGGGCGCAGATCAGCTTCCTGATCGGCAACGACCGGGCCGAACATGCCTATCGCAAGGTTGGGTTCGAATTCGCCGAAGAGAAACGCGCGCGCGATTTCGAGGCGGCGATCGGCTCGCCGGGCCTTCGCCGCCTCGCACGGGATATTTGACCGACGAAAAAAACGAAATGGGCGGAAAGCCGTGAAGCTTCCCGCCCATGTTCATGCGCCAGGCGCCTGATCGGCGCTGCTGACCCGAAGAGTGCAGCAGGCGATACGCACCTGACGCTAGGTTCGACGGGGAAGGGGTCGCCTGTCGGCGATCCCCTCCGGGTCGCGCTGGCAGCGATCCTGTTGCAGATCCTCCGCAGCGCCTTACCGAGCGATATGGGCGTCGCTTGGCAAGAACATCGCCCTGTGGCTCTGACGTTCGTACCTCCGTCAGGCACAGTCCCGCTGGCTTCCGTTTTCGTTTGCGCGACAGCCTTGCGGCGCATTGCGCATCCGATTGCGGCACGGGCTGAGGTGTTCTCCTTCGCTACTTGCGGGAGCGCCACTCCCGCTTTCATGTTGGCGCCTCAGATGTTGAGGACGGTACGCCCGCGCTTCCGCCGGCGCAATATTTTTCGCTTGCAATTCCAGATTCATCCACAGGTGATTCGATTCGAGGGCGGAACCCGCAAGAAGATTTCTATTGCCCGCTTATCGGCTACGCCAGCGCAGGCCGCCGAGAGCGATGCATTTCACGGTAGACGAGCGTCAAACTTGTCGCCGCCTGCAGTGCGATCGTGGCAACCGATAAATACCAAACCTCCTCCACGTTAAAGCCGGGACGGCTTGCCAGCCACAGCACCGGCAAAATGAACGTGATGAGCCGCGAGCCGGAAGAGAACAGCGACGGCAGTGTGTTGCCGAGCGCCTGAAACACACTGGAACAGCTATAGATGATTCCGGTGGCGATGAAGTTCCACGATATGATGCGCAGATATTCGCTGCCGAAGCTGACCACCGCAGGATCGCGAGAAAAGAAGCGGATCAGCGGCTGCGGATTCCACTGACACAGCAGCGTCACCACGCCCATCAGCACACTGGAAATCAGCACGGCGGAGATTAACGTTTCCTGCACGCGATCATGGTTGCGCACGCCAAAATTCTGGCCGGCAATGGGCGAGGCGGCGAAGGCAATCGCCATCACCGGCAGGAAAAAGGCTTGCATGATGCGTGAGCCGACGGCGAACCCAGCCTGCGCCGCCGGCCCGAACCGCGCGATCACCACGTAGATGATGCCGCTGTAGACGAACAGCAGCCCCATCTCACCGCCTGCGGGAACGCCGATCTTTAGCAAGCGTCCCCAAGTTGCCAGATGCACCTTCAGCCATTCCGCGGGAGCAAAGTGCACGAACTTTTCGGCGCGAATGAAGTAGGCGGTCAGCGCGAGTACACCGGCGGCGATGGCAATGGAGCTGGCAGCGCCCGCACCCGCCGCGCCGAAGGGATGACCGGTCCCCCAGCCCGCGATCAGCACCGGCGCCAGCGCAATGTTGAGCAGCACGGTAGCAACCTGAACAATCATCGGCCCCTGCACCACCCCGGTGGCGCGCAGCGCCGATCCCATTCCGGCGATGGCAAACTGCAAGCCGAGTCCAGGCGCGTACCAGAGCAGGTAAGCGCGGCCTGCGGCGATCGCGGCATCGTTCGCAGCCACCAGCCGCATGTAGGGGCCACTGATGAGGAGCGCGGCGATCATGACAACGATGCAGCTCGTTAGGCTGAGCGACATCGCCTGATTGAAAATCACGGTTGCCTCGTGGCGGTCCTTCCGGCCGGCGGCGTGGGAGATGAGCGCCACCGTTCCCACGCCGACCATCTGGGTGAGCGCCATCACCACGAAGCTGATGGTGGACGCCGCGCCGACACCGGCGACTGCGTCGGGCCCGAGCCGTGCCACGAAATAGAGGTCCACCAGCACATAGAGGACGGAGAAAATAAGACCGGCGCTGACCGGCGCTGCCATCACAAGAATGTGCTTCCGTATGGACCCAACCGTGAGATCGCGCATGTGCCCCGACACCGTTGTTGCTTGCTATTCTCATCCTAGCGCGAGAAGCCGTGATGTAACTACCGGCATCTGATCGTTACCTCCGCCCGAACAGACGCTCAATATCGGTGAGCTTCAGTTCCACGTACGTCGGGCGGCCGTGATTGCACTGGCCCGAATGGGGCGTGGCTTCCATTTCGCGCAGCAACGCATTCATTTCCTCGGCATTCAACCGCCGCCCGGATCGCACCGAAGTGTGGCAGGCGAGTGTGGCGGCGACATGATCGAGCCGTTCCTTTAACGAGGTTGCCGCGCCGGTCTCCGCCAGTTCGTCTGCCAAGTCTCGCAGCAAAGCCGGGACATCGATCTGCCCCAGCATCGCCGGCGTCTCGCGCACCATCGCGGCATCGGGGCCAAACGGCTCCAGCACCAGACCCAGCTCGGCAAATTCGCCTGCGCGTGCAGCGAGCCGCGCCACCTCGGCGGGATCGAGCGACACCACTTCAGGGATGAGCAACGGCTGCCGCGCAACGCCGCCATTCGCCAGCCCCTTTTTCATACGCTCGTAAACGATGCGTTCGTGTGCGGCATGCTGATCGACAATAACGATGCCGTTGTCCGTCTGCGCCACGATGTAGTTCTCGTGAACTTGGGCGCGTGCAACGCCCAGCGGTAGGGGTTCGGCCGGCGGCGCATCCGGCGTTTGTTCGAGGCGCGCCGCTGAGACTTGTATTTCATCCCGCGGGAACAGTGGCGCGCGATATTCGCGTCCCGGGTCGCTAAACCCGACGGGCGCGTACTGCATATGCGGCAAGGCCTGCGTTCGCAGCGCCGCCAAGGCATCGCCCGATACCGTGTTGGAAGTGCGATGGCCGGCCTCATGCAATGCCGATTTGAGCGAAGAGACGATGAGGCCTCGCACGAGCCCGGCATCCCTGAATCGTACTTCCGTTTTGGCGGGGTGCACATTTACGTCTACGAAGGCCGTATCGCAATCCAGAAATAATGCCAGCGCGGGATAACGATCATGCGCGAGATAATCGGCATAGGCGCCGCGCACCGCGCCGATCAGCAGCCTGTCGCGCACCGGACGTCCGTTCACGATGAGGAACTGCATCGCAGAATTGGCACGGTTGTAGGTGGGCAGGCCTGCGAAGCCGCCGATGCGCACGCCTTCCCGTTCCGCCACGATCGGGACGGCGTTATCGGCAAAATCGCGGCCCATGATCTGTGCGAGCCGTTTTAACCGGCCATCGAGCAGGTCGCTTTGCGCTTCGAGCGAGAGAACACGGCGGCCGTCCATCGTCAGCGCGAACGCCACATCGGCCCGCGCCATCGCCAGGCGTTTCACCACATCGAGCGTCGCAAGATCTTCCGAACGAGACGACTTCAGAAACTTCAGCCGCGCCGGCGTAGCGTAGAAGAGTTCGCGCACTTCCACGCGTGTGCCGTGGCCGCCGAAGGCGCAAGGCGCAGGCCCACGCACATCGCCACCCTGCACGCGAATTTCGTGAGCCTCGCCTTCCGGCGTGCGGCTGGCAATCGAAAGGCGCGCCACCGCGCCGATAGAGGGGAGCGCCTCGCCGCGAAATCCAAGCGTGGCAATGCGGGAAAGATCGTCCTCGCCATCCGCTACCGGCAGCTTCGAGGTGGCGTGACGTTCCACAGCCAAACGCAACTCGCGCGGTTCCATGCCATGGCCGTCGTCTTCCACCAGAATGAAATCGGCGCCGCCGTTCGAGGTCGCGATCTCAATGCGCCGCGCGCCGGCATCGAGCGCATTCTCGACCAGTTCTTTCACGGCGCTGGCCGGACGCTCCACCACCTCGCCCGCGGCAATGCGGTTGATGGTGCTTTCATCCAGTTTGCGAATGATCGTGCGCGATTCGGCGCTCATGCCGCGCAGTTTAGCAGACACGTACCGCCGCTTCCGCGTCGTGCCGCCAATCCATCAACAGGATCAGGGATGCGGCGTGGTGGCTGGTGCGCCCGCAGCCGGCGTTCCGCGCCGCTGCTCCTTGGGTTTGGCGGCGGTGGTCGAGGCCACTGGCGGTTTCGGCGCGGGCGCCGTGGTTTTGGGTGGCGCAGGCTTGGCCGGCGGTTGCGCCGGCGCTGGCGGTTTGCCCCCGCCGGGCAAAGGTTTGGTGCGCGCCGGACCGCCCTGCATGGTGCCACCCACGACGATCGTCATCTTGTTCGCATGGAACAGCCGTTTTGCCACGCGCTTTACGTCGGCCAACGACACCGCACTGATCAGGGCGTTGCGCTTGACGATGTAATCGATCGGCAGGCCCACCCGCTGAAAGGAGTTCAGCTGGTTGGCAATGCCCGTGTTGGATGAAAACGCCAGCGGAAACGAGCCCGTGATGTACGTCTTGGCGTCCGCGAGCTCTTTGTCTGTCGCGCCGTTGTCCGCGAAATCCTTCATCGTGGAACGCACCACGTCGATGGTCTGCTGCATCGCGTTGGCACGGGTCGCCACCTGCACCGCAAATATACCCGCCTTGCGCAAGGTATCGAGCGAACTGCTGATGCCATAGGTCAGGCCGCGCTTCTCGCGCACTTCCTGCATCAGGCGCGAGGAGAAGCCGCCGCCGCCAAGGATGTAATTCGCCACATAGGCGGGAATGAAATCGTGATCGCTGCGCAAAATGCCGGGCAGGCCGAAAATCGCCGTGGGTTGCGGCACTTTGAGCGGAATCACGTGCACGCCCGGCGCGCCCATATGCGTTACCGGCGGAATGGGGGGCGCCCATTTTGCCGGCAGCTGTCCGAAGGCGCTGCCAATCAGGACTTTCAGCGCCTCCGGATCGGCATCGCCCGATACTGATATCTTCAGGCCATTTCGCACCCAATGGGCGCGCGCGAACGCTTTGATGTCGTTACGGCCGATGCGGGAAATGGAAGGGATCGTTCCGTCAATCGGGTGGGCATAAGGATGGCTGCCCATGAACGTGCTCATGAAACCCTTGGAGGCGACATCCTGCGGATCCTCATCCTGCTGTTGCAGCGAGGCAATAAGCTGCGCACGGACACGCGCGATGGCATCGTTGTCGAAGCGTGGTTTGGTCAGCGCAAGTCCCAACAGGCGGAAGGCCTCCCTAGCGTTTTCCGACAGCGTGATAATCGAAATAACAAGATAGTCGCGCGTCGGCGTCATCGTCAGGCGAATTGCCTTGTTGCTGAGCGCCGCCTGGAATTGCTGCGAGTTGAGATTGCCCGCGCCTTCGTTCAGCAAATCGGCTGTGAAATCGGCCAGCCCGGGCTTTTCTTTCGGATCGTAGGCCGAACCCGCCGGCAACGCAGCGGTCATGGCGATCATCGGTAGCGTGTGATCTTCCACGTACCACACCTGTACGTTTTTCCCCATGTCGAGGCTTTTCACGTTCACCGTGGCACCAGCGGCGGGAACGGAAAGCGCGCAGAGGAAAAGCAGGAATCCAAAGATCTGCTTCATTTGCGCGGCTCAGCAGAAGCTGCCGGCATCAGATACGATGTCACAGCCTCGCGTTTGTTGAGCTCCCGCGCCGCGGCATCGCGCACACCGGATGGCTGGACCGCCTTGATGCGATCCGGCCACTGATCGACATCATCGGTCGTCAAGCCAATAGCCAATGCTTGGCCATAGGCTGCCGCACGCTCGTATTGGCTGTCGCGGCGATAGGTGGCGCCCGCGATGAGCTGCGTTTTGGCACGGGCGAAATCCGTCGCATTGGGCGGCGCGCTGACATACTCGCGGATGGCATCGTCCACCGCCTTCTCGACCTGCTCGAGCTTCACGCCGGGCCGCGGCACCGCGTAGACGGCAAATTCACCTGAATCGCGGTTGTAGCCGTCGTAGGATGCGCCGGCATCGGAGGCGAGCTTCTTTTCTACCACCAGCTCACGATAGAGCGTGCTGGTGGAATCGCCGCCCAGCGCCTGCGCCAAAGTCTCCAACGATTCCGCCTCGCCGGGCTTGGCTTCTGTGTAGCTCTTCACGCGGTAAATGCGAAAGAAAAGCGGCACCTTCACATCGCCACGGGAAATGGAAAGGCGGGTTTCGCCAAGACGCGGCGGCTGCGCGAATTCCCACCGCGGCACCAGTTCGCGCGCCGGCAGCTTGCCATATTCGGCTTCGGCAGCGGTACGCACTTCGTCCGGCGTGACATCGCCGGCAATCACCAGGATGCAATTGTTCGGCGCATAATGGTGAGCATAGAAATCCTGCGCATCCTTTTTGCCAATGTGGCGGACTTCTTCCGGCCAGCCGATCACCGGCCGGCCATAGGGGTGGCTAAGATACAGCGCGGCGTCCGCCTGTTCGCGCAGCAGCGATTGCGGATCGTTGTCGATGCGCATGCGGCGCTCTTCCAAGACCACTTCCCGTTCGGTACGGACGTTGTTGTCCGAAAGGTCGAGATTGGCGATTCGGTCCGCTTCCAGCCCCATCACCACCCGCATGCGATCCTTGGCGATCTGTTCGTAAAACGCGGTGTAATCATGCGTGGTGAAGGCGTTGTCCTCGCCGCCGTTGCGGGCCACCGTGGTGGCGAACGCATCGCCGGGGTTCGCCGCGGTGCCGCGGAACATCATGTGCTCGAAGAAGTGTGCAAGGCCGCTGATGCCGGGCGGATCGTCCACCGCACCCACGCGATACCACAGCATCTGCGTGATGACGGGCGCGCGGTGATCCGGCACCACCACCACCTGCATCCCGTTCTGCAGGGCAAACTGAAAAACCTTTTCCTTGTCCGGCGCGGGCGCAGCGGCAGAAACCGTCAGCGCGGTCGCGGCAACCAAGGCCCCGCGAGCGAGGCGCCTAGAAAATCCCATCGAGCCAACCGCTGTCTTTCTTTTGATCTTGACTCTGCTGCTGCGCAGGCGGCTGACCGTTCTTGCCGGCGTCCAGCCGCGCCTTTTCGGCATCGGCGTTCAGCGGGGCATCTCCGGTGCTGTTGGCTGTGTTGAACAGCAACTGATCGGTGAAGCTTTCATCGGCACTGTCGTCGTTGCTGTTGTCGGCGGCGATTTGCTGGCGGATCGAATCGCTGGCTGAGGCAGCGCCGGTTTGCGCCATCAACAGCTTCTCGCCTTCGCTGTAATTTCCGGAAATGGCGCCAGCTACGGCCTTAGGATCATCGCTGTAGAGCGCAGCTTCCGCGCTGTCGGTCGGGGAAACCTGATTGAGCGGTGGCGCGCCCGGCTTGGGCGGCTTCAAATGGTAGTCCGGTGGAATAATCAGCGGAGACTTTGTCACCACGGCGAATTCATCCGGGGGTTCCTTGCTGGTGCCGATCGCGCTCCGAAAGCTGTCGCAAGCGACGAGCGAAAACGCGCAGCAACTGAGGGCTCCGAACAACACGAAACGCCGCCTGTCTTTCCTACTCCGCATTACTCGCTCCCGGGCTTTGATTGCGCGCAACCGGCTCGTGATTGTGCCGCAGCAGCGCATCGTACAGCAGCGCGAAAACGCCGAAGGTGATCGCGCAATCCGCTATGTTAAAGACATACCAATCGTAGCCCCGGAAATAAAAGTGAAAAAAGTCGGCAACCCGCCCGTAAATCAGCCGGTCGATCAGGTTCCCCACCGCGCCCCCGATCACAAGGCCGAGACCGACTGCAAGCGAGACGTGGCGGGAACTCCATAACCACCACCCCAGCCCGATTACCGCGCCAATGGAAAACAGGGCCAGCAGGGCCGTTCCGAGCGGTCCGTGCGCTGGAAACAGTCCGTAGCTCACACCAGGATTCCACACCATCACGAGATTAAAAAATGGCAAGACCGGCACGGCTGACCCAGGCGTCATTTCCTTGAAGTGGAAGCCGTAGAGCAGCAGCGCCTTGCTGGCCTGATCCAGAAACAGGGCCACGGCGGCCGCGGCGAGCCCCCAATCGCGTGACCGGGAATTGGCCATCAGTGGTTCCTGTCCAGCGCGCCGACCGCGTCAGCGCAACGCTTGCAGAGGTCAGAATAGGTGGGATTCTGGCCTACTTCCGGCAGAATCATCCAGCAGCGGGCGCACTTGTCGCCTTCGGCGTGATGGAAGACGGCCGCAGCGCCTGCGACATCCGGCAGCCGGAAAGCATCGTCCGGCGCGGCGTGGCTCGACACCATGGCGTGCGACGTGATGGCGATTTCGCCAAGGTCGATGCCGTCGAGCAGCGCGGCGTCTTCCGGCGTGACGAACAGGACCGGCCGTGCTTCAAGGCTGGCGCCGATCACCTTGTCCTTGCGTTTGATCTCCAGCGCACCGGTGACAACGCGGCGCAGATCGCGGACACGATCCCATTTTTTGATCAGGTTTTCCTCGCGCCATTCATCTGGCGTTTGAGGAAACACCTGCAGATGCACGCTATCATCTTCGGGGAAGCGCGCGAGCCACGCTTCTTCCATTGTGAAGCAGAGGATCGGCGCAAACCACGTCACCACGCGCCGGAAGATTTCATCGATTGCGGTACGGGCGCTGCGCCGGCGGACGCTGTCCGCGCGGTCGCAATAGAGCGAATCCTTCCGGATGTCGAAATAGAAGGCAGAGAGATCGTTGGTGCAGAAGGCAAACAGCGCCGTGAACACGCGGTTGAAATCGTATTGCGCATAGCCCTCGCGCACCAGTGCGTCGAGCGCCGCGAGCCGCGCCAGCATGTAGCGCTCCAGCTCCGGCATTTCGCCATGCGCGATGCGCTCGGCTTCCCTGAAGCCTGAGAGATTCGCCAGCATGAAGCGGATGGTGTTGCGCAGGCGGCGGTAGGATTCGACATTGGATTTGATCACATCGTCCCACACCCGCAGGTCGCCTGTGTAGTCGGCGCTCGCGGTGACCACGCGCAGGATCTCCGCACCGTTCTTCTCCGCGATGACCTGCGGGAGCATGGTGTTGCCCAGCGACTTCGACATCTTGTCGCCCGACTCGTCCAGCACGAAACCGTGGGTGATCACCGCATCGTAGGGCGCCCG
>JAICVV010000461.1 GCA_025935155.1 Alphaproteobacteria bacterium | reverse complement strand
GTTCAAGATCCCGTCCGGCAACTTCAAGGTAAAGGTGGGGAGCCCTTCCGCGAGCGTGCCTTCCTCAAAGGTGCGGCGCGCGGTCTCGGCAGAATCTTCTGCAGGCTGTCGCCCGTGGAGGATGGCCGTGGCTTCGGTGGCCAGCACAATCTTGGCGCTGTTCAGTTCCGCGCCTTCCAGCTGCTCTAGGCGCGCGATCTCATCCAGCGGCAAATCGGTGAACAGGCGCAGGAATCGGCCGACGTCCTTGTCTTCCGTGTTGCGCCAGAACTGCCAGTATTCGTACGGCGAACGCTGATCCGCATTCAGCCACACCGCGCCCGCCGCCGTCTTACCCATCTTGGCGCCCGATGCTGTGGTAATCAGCGGAGTCGTCAGCCCGAACAGATGCACGTTTTCTACCCGGCGGCCAAGGTCGATGCCGCTGACGATGTTGCCCCACTGGTCGGAACCCGCCGATTGCAGCCGGCAGCCGTAGCGCCGGTAGAGCTCCACGAAGTCGTAGGCCTGCATGATCATGTAGTTGAATTCGAGGAACGACATCGGCTGCTCGCGTTCCAGCCGCAGCTTCACGCTGTCCATCGTCAGCATGCGGTTGACGGAAAAGTGCCGGCCGATGTCGCGCAGGAAGGGAATGTAATCGAGCTTGTCCAGCCACTCGGCGTTGTCGACCATGATGGCATCGCTTGCGCCGTCGCCGAAGCGTAGCAGGTGCTGCACGCCGTTCACGATGGCCTGCTTGTTGGCTTCGATCTGCTGATTGGAAAGCAGCAGGCGCGTTTCGTCTTTGCCGGATGGATCGCCGATCTTCGTAGTGCCGCCGCCCATCAGCAGGATGGGCCGGTGTCCCGCCTGCTGCAGCCGCCGTAAGGTCATCAGCTGCACCAGGCTGCCGACATGCAGGCTGGGCGCGGTGCAATCGAAACCGATATAGGCTGTCACCTGCTCGCGGGCGAACAGATCATCCAGCGCTTCGGGATCGGTGCAATCGTAAAGGCAGCCGCGCGCCGCATATTCGCGCAGGAATTCGGACTTGAGTTGGGAGGCCATGCTGGCTGAATTTTGTTCGGACATGATGTTCGATCTATATAATTCCCACTGTCATCACCCGGCTTGTCCGGGTGATCCAATTGGGTCGCCCGCATGAAGCGGGCGATGACAACAAGAAGGCTGGGTGTCTAGCACGCATGGCGGAAGTTCTGAAAGCGATCGGCCTCATGAGCGGCACCTCGCTCGACGGCATCGATGCGGCGCTGTTGGAAACCGATGGCAAAGGCGTCGCAGTGCCGGGCGCGGCCCTCACCCTGCCCTACGATGCGGAGACGCGCAGCCTTTTGCGCAAAGCACTGGACGACGCGCAGCGGATCGCACACGGCGCTCCTGTGCCCTATTCCATTCGTGAAGCCGAGCGGATTTCCACGGAAGCGCACGCCCGCGCCGTGGCCGCGCTGGTGGAGAAGGCGCGACTTGCACCAGGCGATGTCGCGCTGATCGGCTATCACGGACAAACGATCCTGCATCGCCCCGAACAGCACTGGACG
>JAICVV010000351.1 GCA_025935155.1 Alphaproteobacteria bacterium | reverse complement strand
TTCGACGCCACAATCTACGGACCCATCAAGGCGCTGCATGACGGGCATTATGGGAATTGGGTAGCGAACCCCGCGGCAACGGCCGCGCATCTCATCGCCGAGTTGCGGACGCCGGACGGGCACATTCTCATTCCTGGCTTCATCGACGATATTCGGCCGGAGACGAAAGCGGAGCGCAAGGCCATCGCCGCTCTGCCGCCCGTCGAAGGCGATTTGAAGAAAGAATTTCAGATCGCGGCGAGCGAAAGAAACGAGAGCGTGACAAGCGCGATCATGCGGCCGGCGCTGAACATCCGCGGTCTTCGGGCCGGTAAAGTCGGGGAGGAGGCCGCAAATGCCATTCCGGTCGATGCCGAAATCTCCATCGATTTCCGCCTCGTGCCAAATCAGAAGCCAGAGAAAGTGCGAGCGCAGCTTGAGGCATTTCTGCGCGCGAAAGGCTGGTTCCTTGTGACAGACACGCCAGATGCGGCCACGCGTATCGCGCACGATAAGATTATCAAAATCGTCTGGGAGAAGGGCTATCCCGCCTTTCGCTCGGATATGTCGTCGGCGGCCGCGCGCGCGGCGATCGCCGCAGCAAACGAAGCATCCAGCCAACCCGTTGCGGTAACACCAAGTCTCGGTGGCAGTGTCCCGCTCTACATTTTCGACGATATCTTCCACACGCCGCTGATCGGGCTTCCGGTCGCCAACCACGACGATAATCAGCACGCCGCGAACGAGAACATCCGGCTCCAGAATATCTGGGACGGCATCGGCCTCTATGCCGCAATGCTCGCCGAGCTGAACTGGTAACCGCGGCGCTTACAATCGGCCATTCAAAACTCCCGCGCGCCAAAGCAGTAAGTCAGCGCGCGCAACTGCAGCCGCGCGAGGCGGCGCAGCTCGCGCACCATGGCGCCCTCAAGCGGCTCGAGGTCTGCCAGAAGATCGAGAAACTGCTGCTGATTGGCCATGCGGATTTTCTCGAACGTCTCGTCGGCATCGGCGTATCCGGCCGTGCGGAACGCGCTGCGGAAATTGCCGCGGCACAGTCTTGGCATTTTGCGATTGCCCAGCATCAGGAAATCCAGCTTGAGGATGCCGCCCGCGCTTTTGGTCAGTGTTGGTGGCACCGGCCGCACCCCCATAGTTGTGCGCAATGTATGCCGGGAGATCTGGAGCGGCGCTCCCCCGATAGAGCCTTCCAGCAGCACGCTGAAGGCGATGCCGCATTCCGCCACGAAGCCCCAGGAATGAAAAATCGAGTAGGTGTCGCCGCTGGCGTATTCCACCGTTATCTCATCCGCCGTGGCGCCCTTTATTTGCAGATTTTCGCCAGCCTCGTAGGAGCAGAGAGTGCCGTGATTGGCGAGTTCGATAACCGGCATCATCACGGTGCGGTCATGAAAACCACCCAGATCCCGCGTATCGACGAACTGCTGCTGGATAAGCTTTGGCGAGGGCTCCGCGAACCAATCGCCGCAGCGATAATGCTCCAGTAGCTTTCGGCGCAGTCCGGCTGGCAGCTCTGCCGCCTGTTCGAAAATCCGCTCGATTTCCGCGCGGCCGCCGCCTCCCCATGAGAGATGCGCGTAATAGTCCTCGAGAAATTGCCGCTCGCGCGGGCCGATCCCGGCATCCGGCGCGATCTTCAGGACATCGTTTTCGAACGCGACGTTCGCCGCGTCCACCAGCAGGCTGGATGGAATCTCGATCAGAAAGGGGCGGCCTGGGTCGATAGGAAACAGGCCGCGCCTCAGCGCGCCGTGGCCAAGCCGCACGTTCTCGCACCTACCGCCCAGCGCGCGGAACTCAGCGACCAACTCATCCCAGCTATCCACGAACCTGCCTCTGCGCGGAAAGACTCGGCCCGCGTTCTACAGGCTTTGCCGGTGGACATGGCAAGTCTGGAGGTTGGGTGGTGGAGGTGAAAACCTCAGCGAACGCCTAGGACAAGCGGCGTCTCGCGGGCACCGAAGCAGTGTGCCAAAGCCTGCAGCTGGAAGCACGCCATTTGCCGCAAGCTCCGGGCCAGTGGCCCGTCGAACGGCTCCAGATCGCCCAACATAGATAGAAACAGGAGTTGGTTATTCATCCTGATCCTGTCGAAAGTTTCGTCCACATCGCGCAAACCTGCTGTCCGAAGCACGTGCCGGAAATTCCCGCGGCAGAATCGCGGGAACTTGCGATTACCGAGCATGCATACGCTCAGCTTTATGGCAGCGCCTTCGCGGGTTAGCCGCGGATATCCAGGACGGCCGGTGCCCATGGCGGCAAGCTCGTCGAAACTACATTCGATCAAGAGCGGAAGGTCGCCAACAAAACTCTGCAGTGGAACGCTGTAGGCCACATCTTCGGGTGCGCTGAAACCCCAGGCGCGGAACAGGCCATAAGGGTCGGAGCAGGTGTAATGAACGGTGATTTCACCGGCCGTCAGCCCTTGTAAGATCAGGCTGGTGTCTCCCTCGTAGGTCCGATCATTCCCATGGTTGGCCAACTCGACAAACGGCATCATGACGTCGTGGCCCTGATGGCCAACCTTTCGGGTCTGGATGAATCGCGCTTGGACAACGGGATCGGCCGGACCGGCAAACCATTCCG
>JAICVV010000157.1 GCA_025935155.1 Alphaproteobacteria bacterium | reverse complement strand
TTTCGACACTCAGCGCAATCCAGGTTGTGCCGACGGGATTGTTCGGACCAGGCGCAATCTTCAGCACGCCGGCAGATTTCGGGCCGAACGTCACGCGGCTGGGATCATAGGTGTAGGTGGGATCGTGTGCGACCGATACAATCGTAGCCTTGCCGCTGGGCGCTGGCCTTTCGGTGCTGCCTACGGTCGCGGGGAACGCAGCGACCACTTTGCCCGCGCTGTCGTACACGCGCAACTGGTTGGCGGATTTGTCCACCTCGATGCGCGCGGCTTGCGGCAGATCGCCATTTCCGGGCTGCACGACGGTGAGTGTAATGCCTGCCTTGCTGAAATCGGCATTTGGGTTGAGGTCGTGCAGCAGCTGCGGACTCATGTGGAATTTCTCCGCGAGCTCCTCCTGTGGATTGGCGTAGCCAATATGTTTCAGCTTCGCCAGGGCCTTGAAACCCTTCGGCACCGTTCCGATGAACGGGCCCTTCTCGTCCTCTTCCGTGATGGTGTACTGCTGCAGCACAGGCTGCTTACCGTTTGCGGTCAGCGCCCGCAAAGCCGCGTCATCGAATTGCTGCGGATTGGCAAGGCCATGCACCTGCTTGTAAGTTGCAAGCGCCAGCTTGACATTGTCGCCCTCCTTGCCGTCGATTTCGCCGGGGGAAAAGTTCGCCCGATCCAGCAGAACCTGCATCCGCACAACCAGTTCCGGCGAGGGTGTTGCGGTATTGTTGTCCGGTTGCGCATTTTCGATTTTCGACGCATCGAGGGACGCTGTTTGTGTGGTATTCGTCTTCGCGTCCGCCGCATCTTTTGACGCTGCTACGGCGTTCGGGATTGCGAACAAGAGGACGGCCCCAAGCATTGCTTCACGAATTTTCACGGAAATCTCCTGTCTTTCCGCTATGAAGAAGCGTTCGCGGCCTTTCTGGTTCCTTTACGCCTTGCTGGCCGTGTCGCTGCCTCCTGCGGCGGCATCGGCAGCAGCACCGCCTGCCGTATGCGCGAGCGGCCCCGTGGCCGCCGCCACCGCCAATGCGTCCTCTGAAAGCACGCTGCTCCTCAACCTGTTCGGACGGGAAGAAACGGGCTGGCTTTTCTACGTGCCGCTGATCGCGAATGAGACACATACCGAGTGCCCGGCGGAAAGCCCGGGCTTCGCGAAGGCGCTGGCTATCTGGCAATCCGCACACGGACTACCCCCAACAGGCACCGTCGGGACAGCCACCCTGCAGAAGCTGAAGCAGGTCTGGCAGGCGAAGCGTACGTTCGTCGTGGAGAGCGCGCATCGATGTCCCGCGCCGCCGGCCGAAAGCGCGTTGTCGCAAGCCGCGCCTGCCGAGAGTTATGGCGGCAAACAGATTCAATTGCGCACCGAGGCGCTGGCCGCCTATCGCAATATGGTCGCAGCGGCACGGAAAGATGGCGTGCTTCTGAATGCGCAGCTGCTTGAAATCTTCTCCGCCTATCGCAGCCCCGAATACGATGCGGAACGCTGCGCCGAGCAGCACAATTGCCAGGGCGTGGTGCGTGCCGCCTGTTCGGCCCATCGCACCGCGCTCGCCATGGACGTATATCTTGGCGCGGCGCCGGGCTTCGGTCCGGACTCCTCGGCGGACATAAACCGCCTGTTTATCTCCAAAACAGCTGCGTACCGGTGGATGGTGAAGAATGCGGCGCGCTTCGGCTTCGTGAACTACGCCTTCGAGCCGTGGCATTGGGAGTTTGTGGGACAAAAGGCTTCGCGTTGACTTGCGGCGGGGCGGCCCATAAGTATCGCCGCCACCGTGCCCAGATGGCGGAATTGGTAGACGCACTAGTTTCAGGTACTAGCGCTGCAAGGCGTGGAGGTTCGAGTCCTCTTCTGGGCACCAACCGCTTGTTTTTCGCGCGTACGGAATGACGGCCGCTCGACATCCCAAACGCCGCGCGCGCGAAGTGCCGCGATAACGGTGCGTTGGTCGCATCCGGCATGGGATCGCACAAGAACCGTTCCGCCTTTCTCCACAATGGAAAGGCTTGGCTCGCGATCCTCGTGCGCCGGGCAGCGCGCCATCCAGGCGGCGCCGGCTCTGCGACCGCCGAGTCCTTTGGCAATGGCTTTAGCGCGCATCGCGAGCAGCACCTTGAGCAGGGGCAATCGTCGGCAGGCTTTCCAGCCAGCGGCGCAAATCTTCAGCGCGGATGAGTGTTTTGCGGCCGAATTTCGCGGCAACCAGATCGCCGTTCTTGATTGCCTCGTAGAGTGCGGTCCGGCCGATCCGCGCCGCAGCGCAAGCCTCGGCGACCGTCATTGCAAGTTGTTCCAAGATTTTCTCGCCATCTTTGGCCGGTTCGACTCCGGCGGTCAGGCTCGCGTTCGTGCGAGCGATGGCGAATGAATCTAAGCATGGGTTCGCATTTGTCGTGCAGTATGTTGCGGTTTTTTGCCGATCAAATCCGGCGAATGCGGTTGAGTCCGGATATCGGCATCGGAGCGTCAGCGGTGCGGACCGCATCATCACGCGCGCAATGCGAATCACATGCTGCAACTACTGCTGTGATCGGGATAAGCGATCCGCAACGGCCGAGCCGTGCCAAACACCCGGCTTCTAAGGCCCAAATTTTTGGGATTTTTTGGTCTTAAACCCCAAAAATTCTGGGTAAATTGGGCTAACTCGCATACAGGAATTCTTAACTCCCGTTTATTCGATTTTTTGGTATCTTAACCCCCAAAAATTCGGTAAGGTGGGCCCAGTAGGAGCCCTTAATGCCCGAAATTTCCGTCGCCGATCTCCCGGAGATCTTCGTCTCCGACACCGCCATTTCCAAGCAGGTATCGCAAGCGGTAGAGCGCGGCCAATTGCGCCGGCTCGCCTCCCGTCTCTACAGCCGCAACCTCAAGGAAGACCCAGTCAAGCTGGTCCGCCGCAACTGGTCGCGCCTGATCGCAGGCTATTACCCCGACGCCTTAATCGCCGACCGCACGGCGCTGGAGAACCAGCCAGCCGAAGACGGCTCCGTGTTCCTGATCTCGAACAAGAAGCGCGACACCGAACTGCCCGGCGTCACGTTCCGGCCGCGCAAAGGCCCGGGGCCGCTCGACAGCGACAAGCCCTTCGTAGGCGGCGCACGCCTTTCGTCGGTCCCGCGCGCGTATCTGGAAAACATGCGCGCCTCGCGTGCGCGCGACAGCCGGACCCCACGCACGCTATCGCGCGCCGAACTCGAAACCCGTCTGGACACACTGATCCGCCACCAGGGAGAGGACGCGGCCAACAGGCTGCGCGACGAAGCGCGCGCGATCGCATCCCAGCTCGATCTACAAAAAGAGTACGACGAACTGAGCGCGCTCATCGGGGCATTGCTGGGCACGCGCGACATGAAGATGGAAAGCCAAGCCGGCAAGGCGCGGGCGGCAGGGCAACCCTTCGATCCGGATCGGGTGCGCCTCTTCGAGACGCTCTTCGCGGCTCTGCGCGAAACTGTGCCGCGTGACCGGCCCGCGCCGGAGCGCGATGCAGACGCCAACGGCACGCTCGCCTTCTTCGAGGCATATTTCTCGAACTTTATCGAAGGCACGGAATTCAGCGTCAAAGAAGCCGAAGACATCGTTTTTAACGGCGTCATACCCGCCGAACGTCCCGAAGACGCGCATGATGTGCTGGGCACATTCCGCATCGTATCGGATCAGGGCGAAATGAAGCGCACGCCCAAGAACTTTGGCGAGTTCATCGACTTCCTACGCCGCCGCCACGCGATCATCATGGAAGCGCGCCCGGACAAGAATCCTGGCAGTTTCAAGACGAAGTCGAATCAGGCCGGCATGACCGTGTTTGTGGAACCGGAGCTGGTGATGGGAACGCTGGAAAGGGGTTTCGAGTTTCTGGAAGGGCTGGCCGAGCCGTTTCAGAAGGCTGTCTTCATGATGATGCTGGTGAGCGAGGTGCATCCGTTTGCTGATGGTAATGGGCGGATCGGCCGTATCATGATGAACGCCGAGTTGGTAGCGGTCGGCCAGGAGCGCATCATCGTGCCCACCGCGTTCCGCACCGATTATCTCGGTCCGCTCAAAGCGTTCTCGCATAATGGCGAGACGGCTCCCCTGATCCGCATGCTCGCTGTGGCGCAGCGCTACACACTCGGCATCGACTGGCGTAACCTGCAGAGCGCACAAGCCATGCTGGAAAAAACAAACGCGTTTGCCGAAGGCGAGGACGCCAAGCTTCGCGTCGACTGGCAGAGCTGGCCAGTGAAATAACGCTGCCGCTATCGTCGACGACGACATCAACATCATCGTCAACGGCACCACCGCCTGTCGACATCGCGAGCGAATTGCGCGGCTCGTTTATCGAGCTATGTCTCCAGGGGTTTTACAGCGCAAATCCATCTCGCAATTTGTCCGCGAGGTGATTCACAATGGACCAGAGACTTGTCGATTTTCTCGTTGGCCAGTCTGTTGCCCAGCGCCAAAATCTCACCAAGATCATCTTGTGAGATCAATGGGTTGGCCGTAGTGTGGGATTTCTCTTCTGGGCACCATTTGAATGTCCCCAACTTCGGATAATGAAATCGCCATCGTCGGCGGCGGTCATAACGCGCTGGTCTGCGCTTTCTATCTTGCGCGCGCAGGCCACACGGTCACGATTTTCGAGCGCCGCAAAATTGTGGGTGGCGCGACGGTAACGGAAGAATTTTATCCGGGCTTCCGCAATTCCATCGCCAGTTATTCGGTGTCGCTGCTGCACCCGAAGGTGATCGCAGAGATGGAGTTGCCGCGGCATGGATTGAAGACCGTCGGGCGCTACGCCTCGAATTTCATTCCCGTGGACGAACGTAGCTATCTCCTGGGCACCGATCCTGCAGAGATTGGCAAATTTTCTGCCAAGGATGCGGAGGCGATCGGTCCGTATACGGCAGAACTACAAACTGTTGCCGATCTCATCCGCGAATTGGTGCTGCAAACGCCGCCGCAGATTGGTGCGGCCAACTGGCGGGAAGCCCTTCCGGAACTGATCAAAAGCGTGTGGATGGGCAAGCGGCTCGCATCGCTTTCGCTGGCGGACAAACGCAATTTGCTGGCGTTGTTCGCGCAATCCGGCGGCGACTGGCTGGATCGCTGGTTTGAAAGCGATCCCATCAAGGCGCTGCTCGGTTTCGATTCCATCGTCGGAAATTACGCGAGTCCCTATTCGCCCGGTTCCGCTTACGTGCTGCTGCATCACGTGTGGGGTGGTGTGAACGGCAAGGCAGGAACATGGGGGCATGCCATCGGCGGCATGGGCGCGATCACCCAGGCGATGGCGACCGCCTGCGCCGAACACGGCGTGAGCATTCGCCTGGACGATCCGGTACGGGAAGTCTCGGTGCGAAATGGCCGTGCTGTTGGTATTGTGACAGAAGGCGGGCAGGAACACCGCGCGAAGTGTGTCGTGTCCGGCGTGAATCCCAAGCTGCTGTTTACGCGGCTGGTGAAATCGTCCGATCTGCCACCGGATTTCCAAAGCGCCATGCAGAACTACCGCTGTGCCTCCGGCACGTTCCGGATGAACGTGGCACTGTCGGGGGTGCCGCGCTTCACCTGCCTGCCGGAGCCGGGGCCGCATCTGAACAC
>JAICVV010000448.1 GCA_025935155.1 Alphaproteobacteria bacterium | reverse complement strand
TGTGCGCAGCCCCATTTCCTTGCAGGCGCAGATGACGCGCAGCGCGATTTCGCCACGATTGGCGATGAGAACTTTACGCATGGCTGGCGGGGCGGAGAGCGAAGAGTTGCTGTCCGTATTCGACCGGTTGGCCATTCTGCACGAAGCGCTTGACGATCTCGCCGGAACCGTCGCTCTCGATCTCGTTCATCAGCTTCATGGCTTCGACGATACAGAGCACTTGTCCTGCCTCGACGTGGTCGCCGATTTTGACGAAGGCTGGCGAACCCGGCGACGGCGATTCATAGAATGTCCCGACGATTGGCGACTTCACGATGTGCAGCGAGGCGTCTTCCGACTCATTCGCCGGCGCCGATTGCGGCCCGGATGCCTGCGCAGCCGGAGACGTACCTGCCGGCTGCGCCGGGATGCTCATGACAGGAGCGGGAACCGCGGCCGGCTGGGAGGCCACGAGTCGCGCCAGAGCGGCCATATCGGCGCCGCCCTCCAGCGCAAACTTGATGCGGACCTTGAGATCGCCTCGTTCCAGGTCGAATTCGCCGATGTTGTTGTCCTTCAGGAACTCGATGAGCTCCTTTAGTTCCTTCATATCTTCCGCATTCATCGTTATCTCGCGCGGCTCCTGCTTTGCCCTAAAGCTCAATCCAGCCTTTGGTCACCGGAGTCAGAACCTGCCCTCCGCTGTTGGTCACCGCTACCATATCCTCGATGCGAATTCCGAACTTGCCGGGCAGATAAACGCCGGGTTCGATGGTGACCACCATGCCCGATTCCAGCGGCATCTCCTGCCCTGCAGCCAATCGCGGCTGCTCATGAATCTCCAGCCCCACCCCGTGTCCGGTGGAATGAGTAAAGTACTTTGCCAATCCCGCTTTGCGCAAGACGCTGCGCGCCGCCTCGTCCACTTCGCCGCAGGTCGCTCCAGGCTTGACCGCGGCGACCGCGGCTTCCTGGGCCGCGAGTACCGATTCGTACGCAAACCGCTCTTCCCTGCTCGCGCTTCCCAGATGCACGGTGCGCGTCATGTCTGAGCAATAACCATTGAGAATAACACCGAAGTCGAGCGTCACGAATCCTTTGCGGGGGAGCTTCGCCTGCGTTGCACGTCCGTGCGGAAGCGCCGAGCGCGGGCCGGACGCGATGATGGTCTCAAAGGACATTCCTTCGGCGCCCATACCGCGAGCCAGGAACTCGAGTTCCGCGGCGACAGCAATTTCCGCCAGCCCTGTTTCCATGCGCGACAGAATTTCTTCAAAGACGGTGCAGCCTACCTGCGCCGCCTGGCCGATGACCCGCAGCTCGGCGGGATCCTTGACCATGCGCAGCTTCGGGACGAGCGGTGACTTCAGCGGTGCGAAAAAATGGGGACGCTTTCTGCCGCCGATCGCTGAACGCATCAGTTCCAGTTCAGCAACCGAGGTGTGCTGCGGATCGAACCATGCCCGGCGGGCCGCTTTGTCCAGCCACGCGCAGGCTTCCATCAGCGCGGATTTCTTCGCGATGACAACGCGCGCGCCCTGGGTCTCTTCACTCGCCTGGGTGGTGTACCGTCCGTCGGTGAAGAGCGCGGCGCTTCGCGGCGTAACCCCGACAGCGGCATTGGACCC
>JAICVV010000435.1 GCA_025935155.1 Alphaproteobacteria bacterium | reverse complement strand
TCCGAAGAGCGCAAGCATGGCACGGTGCTTGTCGCCAGTGGCGATCGGGATACCTTTCAGCTCGCGTCGGAACGCACCACCATTCTTTATCCGGTTCGCGGCGGCGCCGTGTTGCGGATCGGTCCGGCGGAAGTGCGCGAGCGCTACGGCGTCGATCCCGCACAGGTGCCGGACTTCATCGCGCTGCGCGGCGATCCATCCGACAAACTGCCCGGCGCGCCCGGCGTGGGTGCCACAGGCGCGGCCGATCTCCTAGGCCGCTACGGTTCGCTTGAGCTGCTGCTGAAGGCTGGCCGATTTCCCAATCATGCGGACGAACTGCGGCTGTTCCGAAGCATCGCCACGATGGACCGCAAAGCGCCGCTGCCGCCGCTCGCGAACCGGTCGCCCACATGGAGCAGGGCAGCCGCGCTTGCTCGCAAATGGGGATTGAACGACCTCGCGCGCAGGCTGGGAGGAGGCGGCGCGGGAAAAATGATCAGGGTGGGTTGAGCGACGCTGTTTCGATCGCGCCATCGCTGTGGCGGCGAGCGTGTACCGCAGCGAAGCGAGCCTGGCTCCGTCCAGCCGCTTCCGCTACGCGCATGTTCAGCCGCGCATTCGCAAGCATGTTCGGCTGCAACGGTCCGTCCGATCGCACCGCATTGGAAATCAGCGACGCCACGTTGTTTGCGTCCAACCCGGCGCCGGTAATCACCACCACCATGTCCTGACTCGGCACCACCGCGATGCGCTGCCCGCCTACGCCATTGGCTTCGAAATCCGGAGGGCCGCCGGCGTGCCCGCGGCCGGGATAAATCCAGATGCCGTAGCCGTACTGTACCCCTGGCTGTACGTTGGCGTGCGGGCTGAACGCCGCATCGAGGTACTCGGCCGGCACGATCTGCCGCCCTTCCCATGCGCCGCGATGCAGCCACAGATAGCCCAGTTTCGCCATGTCGCGCGGCTGCATGCGGAGATCGGAGAAGCCGTGGCTATTGCCGTCACGATCCTTCGCCCACGACACATGCGTGATTCCGAGCGGCGCGAACAATTCGCTTTTGGCAAATTCCGCCGCCGATTCACCCATCTGCCGCGTCAGCACGGCGGAAACCACCTGCATGTTGCCGGCGCAATAAGTGAAGGTGTTGCCGGGTTGGGCCACTTCTGCGCGCGACAGTGCGAACTCGGTCCAGTGCGAGCTTTGCTCCATCGCCGCCAGGAAGTTGCCGCCGCCATTGCCCGCACAACTCAAGCCTGAGGTCATGCTCAGCATGTGCGCAAGCGTAAGGTGCCGCTTTATGGGGTCATACGCCGCTGAGGAATCCGGCAGATAGGCAACCACCGGTGTGCGCAGATCGGAAATGCGCCGCTCGCGTATCGCCATGCCCACCAGGGTGGAGGTCACGCTTTTGGTAACGGAGAACACATTGTGCAGCTGGCCATCGCCGAACGGCGCGAAATAGGCATCCAGCACGATTTTTCCGTGCCGTTCGATCAGCAGGCTGTGGGCGGGAATATGCCGCGCGCGGATCGTCTCGATGGCGTTGGCAAGCACACTGGAATCGATACCTTGGGCCTCCGGGGTGGAGGTTGCCCAGCCGTGCGTCGGCCAGACACTATCGGCTTCCCGCGCCTGCATGTTCGCCACAGGCGCCGCGGGGGGCAAGACTGCCAGTGCCACTTCCGTGGGTGCCATCTGCGCAGCGGTTTGCCTGATGCGGAAGTCCTGCCCTTGCGCGGCAGCGGAAAGGAGCGCCGCCAAAGCAGCGGCGCCTGCAAGCC
>JAICVV010000234.1 GCA_025935155.1 Alphaproteobacteria bacterium | reverse complement strand
CTTTCGCATCGAAGCCGTGCCTGGGGCCTTCGCGAAAGAACAGGTCCACCACTTCATCGGAGATGCGGTCGCAGACCTTGTCCGGGTGCCCTTCGGATACGCTTTCGCTCGTGAACAGATAATTGCCGCGCATGCCCGGCCCTCATTTTGCGTGGAAAGGCCGGTCTTCTGGCAAGGAATTGTCCGGGGGTCAACCGCGGCACTTTCAGATTGAAGGAACGGTTACCTGTCCACCTCGAACACTACGCCATAGCCCTTCGCTCCACCGCCCTTGGTTGTTCCAAGGAGCCGTCTGGAGCCCTTCTCCGCAATCAGGCCGGCAAAGGGAGATCGGCCGTCTGAGCCGCAGGTGAAGGTGTATGGCACCGTGAGACGTCCTGTATTCGGGTTTAGCCTGAACACGGTGCCGCAGCCATCGTCTCCGCCCAAGCTGGTGGTGCTGTACAGGTTTCCTCTTTTATCCAGCACCAGTGCCCCGAGCGGCTCTCCGCCATCATGACCATAGGTGAAGCTGTAAAGCACGGTCTCGGTACCGTCCCTCGTGATCTTGAAGACAGTTCCGCCGCCGCTTGTTCCGCCCAGCCAGGTCGTCCCGTACATTATGCCCGCAGCATCCTCGATCAGCGGCGCAACTGGCACGCCGCCGTCGCTTGCGTCATTAAAACCGCTGAAATTGTGCAGGACGGTTTCGCTGCCATCAGGCATCATTTTGAAAACGATGCCATCGTTGTTTGTGCCGCCCGATAGCGTGGTGCCATAGAAATTTCCGTCGCTCGCCAGCAGCAACGCCGCCTGCGGATTGCCACCGTCGCCGCCGCCGAACGAGTTGAACGCATGCAGCACCCGTTCATGCCCTTTGGCGCTAATTTCGAACACCGTGCCGCAGCCGCCTGGGCAGTTGCCGCCGCCCCCTTCAGATGTGGTGCCGTACAGATTGCCCTTCTTGTCCAGAATGACAGCCGCCAACGGTGCCGCGCCGTCCACTCCATCGCCGGAGCCGGTGAAGGAGTGCAAAATCTTCTCTTTGCCGTCGGGCGCAATTCTGAACACTGTGCCGTCCGTCGTACCCTTTCCGTCGTAGAGGGTGGTGCCGTACAGGTTTCCCGCGCGGTCCAGCGCAAGCGCTGCCGAGGGCTCCGATCCATCATTGAAGAATATTCCGCGAAAGCTGTGGAGAACAGTTTCCGCTCCGTCAGGAGCGAGCTTGAAAACGGTGCCGAAGCCATCGCGGCCACCTTCGAGCGTCGTCCCGTAAAGATTGCCGTCGCGATCCGCGACAAGGCCGGCGACCGGATCGGCGCCGCCCTTCCCATTGAAGCTGTACAGCACATTTTCGGAACTGCGCGCGCTGGAAATGTGTGCCGCCACAATAGCGAACAGGACCGCGATGAGCGCGCGGGAGCGATATTCAGCCATGTCACAATCCTCCCCAGGTATCGGACACCCGCAATATAGCACGGCCGTTCGTCTGGGCGGAGGGGCTGACGGAATGCCAGATCAGAGGATGAAGCGGGACAAATCCTGATCTTTCGCGAGGCCGTCCACGCGAGCGTGTACGTAAGTGGCGTCGATAGTGATGTTTTCGCCGGCGCGATCGGTGGCGGCGAAGCTGATCTCATCCACGATCCGCTCCATCACCGTGTGGAGCCGGCGGGCGCCGATGTTCTCCACGCTGGCATTCACCTGCGCCGCAATGTCGGCAATGGCAGAAACCGAATCCGGCGTGAAATGGAGCGTGACGCCCTCGGTGTCCATCAGCGCGGTGTACTGTTTTATGAGACTCGCTTCCGGTTCGGTGAGGATGCGCTGGAAATCGTCGCGGGTTAGCGCCTTCAACTCCACGCGAATGGGCAGGCGCCCCTGAAGCTCCGGCAAAAGGTCCGATGGCTTCGCCGCATGAAAGGCGCCCGAGGCAATAAACAGGATGTGGTCCGTCTTTACGCTGCCATGCTTGGTGGCGACGGTGGTGCCTTCGATCAGCGGCAACAGATCGCGCTGCACGCCTTCGCGGCTGACATCTCCACCGCCGCGAAATTCCGAGCGGGCGCAAATCTTGTCGATCTCGTCCAGAAATACGATGCCGTTGTTCTCGACCGTTTCGATGGCCTCGCGAACAACCGTGTCGTTGTCGAGCAGTTTGTCGGCTTCTTCCGCCACCAGCGGCGCGTGCGCCTCCGCCACTTTCATGCGGCGCGTTTTTGAACGACCCCCGAAAGCTTTGCCGAACATGTCGCCCAGGCTCACCATGCTGATCTGCGCATTGGGCATGCCGGGAATTTCGATGACGGGCATGCCGCCGGAATCGTGCATCTCCAATTCGACCTCGCGATCGTCCAGTTCGCCGGAGCGCAGCATCTTGCGAAAGGATTCGCGCGTGCCTTGGCTCGATTTCTCGCCGACCAGCGCATCCAGGATGCGTTCTTCAGCGCGCGCTTCGGCCAGGGCTTCGACTTCCCGGCGCCGCCGTTCGCGCACCTGCGCGATGCCGATCTCCAGCAAATCACGAACGATCTGATCGACGTCGCGGCCGACATAGCCGACTTCAGTGAATTTTGTGGCTTCTACCTTCAGGAAGGGTGCCTGCGCGAGCTTTGCCAGCCGGCGCGAAATTTCCGTTTTGCCTACGCCGGTAGGCCCGATCATCAGGATGTTCTTCGGTAGAACCTCCTCGCGCAGCTCCGGCGGTAGCTGCTGCCTCCGCCAGCGGTTACGCAAGGCGATGGCGACGGCGCGCTTGGCGTCCGCCTGCCCCACAATAAAGCGATCGAGTTCGGAAACGATTTCCCGCGGCGTGAAGAATGAGCTCATGCGTGACTATATGGCGACTCTGCTTTCGCGTCACAATGCGGATTTGATGTCCGTCCTGGAGAAATCGCCGCCCTTGTAAAGCAGCGGCTCGTTGAGCGCCTTCGCCAGGGCGTAGGCGAAACAATCGCCAAGGTTTAGCTTCGCGGGGTGCCGCCCCTTTCCGTATTTCTTCCAGGCATCATGAGCGATACGCATTTGCGCTTCGTCGACCGACACGACTGTAAAAGCAACGAAGTCAGAAAGCCGATTGAACGCAACGGCATCGGCGCGACCGGCGCTTTCCGCGTTCATCGCAACTTCGAGCCAATTAACCGGTGAGATGTACCGGGCTACGGCATCCGCCAAAGCACCCTTGAACGCCTCCTCTTCGGGTTCCCCCCTCAGGATCGCCATGATCGCCGAAGCATCCACGACCATCAGCGCGGCAAACCGTTCTCATCGTACAGATCTTCGATCAATTCGCGAGACGTCTTCCTCTGTTGGCGCAGTCCCTTGGCGCCTCTTGCAATCCGCGTCAACTCGGCAATGAACTTTTCCCGTTCGACCGATCTTTCGATGCTCACGAGGCGAAGGCGCTCCTTGAGCGCCTTGTTGATGGCGACCGTAAGCGTCTCGCCTGTGGCGTGGGCCAAATCGCGAGCAAGTCTGTCGGTATCGGCATCCGTTATGTGAAGGGCCATGACCAACCTGTGTACATCATCGTCATATAATGTACATCCATTAACCCGCGGTGTCGAGGGTTTCGATGACGATGTTCTCGTTGGTGTAGACACAAATATCGGCGGCAATTTTCATGGCGCGCCGGGCGATCTCTTCTGCGGAAAGATCGATCTCCAGCAGCGCGCGCGCCGCGGCCAGCGCGTAGTTCCCGCCGGAGCCGATGCCGATCAGTCCGTTCTCGGGCTCCACCACATCGCCGGTGCCGGACAGCACCAGTGAGGTTTTCGCATCCGCCACCGCCATCAGCGCCTGCAGTTGACGCAGGTATTTGTCGAGCCGCCAGTCCTTCGCCAGCTCCACGCAGGCGCGCGCCAGATTGCCGGGGTGCTGCTCGATCTTCGCCTCCAGCCGCTCGAATAACGCGAAGGCATCGGCGGTGGCGCCGGCAAAGCCCGTAATCACCTCGCCCTTGCCGAGGCGGCGGACTTTGCGCGCGTTCGATTTCATCACCGTCTGGCCCATGGTGACCTGGCCGTCGCCGGCAATCACCACCTTGCCGCCCTTGCGCACCGACAGAATGGTGGTCGAACGCCAGCGCGGGCTTTCCTGTGCAGTTTCGTTCATGAGGCGAGAGATAATCCTCAGCGACGCAATAATACAGAGGCACGTTCACGCAACGTCGGGCGACGTACTAGAACTAAGCCTCGGCCTCCGCCTTGGCGCGTTTGCGCAGGTGCGG
>JAICVV010000063.1 GCA_025935155.1 Alphaproteobacteria bacterium | reverse complement strand
GGACTGGCGTGACAAGGGCGCGCCAGTCGACACGCCGGTCATCAAAGACCTGTTCTATTTCCTCGGTCCGGCAGGTTCCCTGCGCATCCCGAATTTCATCATGCCGCCGCTGATGAGCAATCACGGCAATTACATCGTCAGCTTAAGCAATCTCTGTAAGTGGCTGGGCGGGCAGGCAGAAGCGCTCGGCGTGGAAATCTACCCCGGCTTCCCGGCGGCCGACATTGTCTACGGCGACAACGGCGAAGTCCGCGGCGTGGTCACCGGCGATCTGGGCATGGCGCGCGACGGCCAGCACAAGGACTCCTACACGCCCGGCATGAACCTGCTGGGCAAGTACACGCTATTCGCGGAAGGCGCCCGCGGTTCGCTCTCAAAAATCCTCATCAATAAGCTGGGCCTGCATAAGAACCGGGAGCCGCAGAAGTTCGGCATCGGCATCAAAGAATTGTGGGAGCTGGCGCCCGGCAACCACCGGCGCGGGCTCGTGATGCACACCATGGGCTGGCCGCTGGACAACCGCACTGGCGGCGGCCTCTTCATGTACCATTTCGATAACAATCTCTGTGCCTTGGGCTTCGTCGTTCACCTGAATTATCGGAACCCGTATCTCTCGCCCTATGATGAATTCCAGCGGGTGAAGACCCATCCGCGCATCCGGCCCTACCTCGAAGGCGGCAAGCGCGTCGGCTATGGCGCCCGCGCCATCACCGAGGGCGGGTTTCAGTCTGTGCCGAAACTCACCTTCCCGGGCGGGGCGCTGATCGGCTGCGCCGCGGGCTTCGTGAACCTGCCGCGCATCAAGGGCAGCCACAACGCGATCCTCACCGGGATGATGGCGGCGGAAGCCGCGTTCCAGGCGCTGGGCGAGGGCCGCGCCAACGACGAGCTCGACTACCAGGGCGCCTACGCGGGTTCGGCCGTCTGGCGCGACCTCAAGCGCGTGCGGAACGTGAAGCCGTTGTGGTCCAAGCTCGGCACCGTCGGCGGCGTGCTGGTAGGTGGCTTCGACATGTGGTGCAACCAGCTGTTCGGCGTCAGCCTCTTCGGCACCTTGCGCCACGGCAAGCCGGACTACGCCACGCTGAAGCCCGCCTCAGAGTGCAAGCCCATCCCCTATCCGAAACCCGATGGTGTTTTCACGTTCGATAAACCCTCCTCGGTGTTCCTCTCCAACACCAATCACGAGGAGGACCAGCCGGTTCACCTCAAGTTGAAGGATCCGTCCATTCCCATCCGCGTCAATCTGCCGAAATACGCCGAACCGGCGCAGCGGTATTGTCCGGCCCTGGTGTATGAAGTGGTTGAAGAACCGTCCGGTCCGCGCTTCCAGATCAACGCGCAGAACTGCGTCCACTGCAAAACCTGCGATATCAAAGACCCGGAGCAGAACATCGTATGGGTGCCGCCCGAAGGCGGCGGCGGCCCGAATTACGTGAACATGTGAGGCCGCGTTGCGACACCTATACTTGAAAGCACTTCTCACCGCTGCGGCGGCGCTTACGCTCTGCGCCTGCGCGAACGCGGAAACCGTACCCTCCGGCGCAACAAGCGCCAGCGCGCAGGCCGATGCATACGGCACCTACCTTGCCGGCCGGCTTGCAGCCAACGAGCACGACATGCCGGAGGCAGCGAAGCTCTATCAGCGCACCCTTTCCTATGATCCGGACAATCCCGATCTGCTCAATCGCGCGCTGCTCTACACCGCCGCAGCCGGCGATCTCGATGCCGCTGCGAAGCTGGCCGAGCGCGTGGTGGTCACCACTCCGGACGATCGCGTCGCGCGACTCGCCCTGGCGGTTGCCGCGATCAAGCTGCACGATTTTTCCGAAGCGCGCGAACAACTGAACAAATCCGGCAAAGGCCCCTTCACCGCACTCACCCTATCGCTGCTGGAGGCCTGGTCGGCAGAAGGCGAGGGCAAGACCGATGCAGCACTGGCCGCGCTAAACGACCTGATCTCCGAAGGCGGCACGGCGGCGCTGCAGGCGTACCATCGCGCGCTCATTCTCGATCTTGCGGGCCGCAACACGGATGCCGATGCCGCCTACAAGGCGGCGCTGGCGGAGGCCGGCAATAGCCCGCGTATGGTGGAAGCCTATGGCCGATTCTTGGAGCGCACCGGCCGCGCCGCCGATGCGCGCGCGCTTTACGCCAAATTCAATGCGGACCCCGCCCTTGGACCTGTGGTGGCGCTCGCCAACGCGCGCATCGCCGAAGCCAAGGCGCCGGAGCGGCTGGTCGCCAGCGCACAGGATGGCGCGGCCGAGGCGCTGTTCGATATTGCAGCGTCGCTCAGCGACGAGGCCAGCAGCGACGTCGCTATTCTGTATCTCCGCTGCACGTTGTACCTCTCGCCCGATTTCGATCTTGCGAAAATTGTGCTGGCGGATCGCTTCGAGGCGATGCGCAAATTCGACGATGCGATCGCAGTATTTCAGAGCATCCCGCAATCCTCGCCTTATGCCTTCCCCGCGGCGGTGCAGATCGCGGTCGATGAAAGCCGGCTCGATCACAACGATCTCGCCATGCAGCAACTGGCGGCACTGTCGGCACAGCATCCGAACGACATCACGACGTGGACAGCTCTGGGTGACGCCTACCGTTCGGCTGAGAAGTATGAGCAGGCGGCGGATGCGTACGATCATGCGATCAAACTGCTTCCTTCCGTGACGGCCAAAGCGTGGCCGCTGTTCTATGCGCGCGGCGTAGCAGAAGAGCGCTCGAAAAAATGGGATGCAGCCGAGAAGGACTTGCAGCAGGCCCTGAAGCTCAGTCCCGATCAGCCGCAGGTGTTGAACTATCTCGGCTACAGTTGGGTGGATCAGGGCCGCAATCTTCCCGCAGCACTGACCATGCTGGAGAAGGCGCGCTCTCTCGATCCCAATGACGGCTATATCGTCGACAGCGTGGGTTGGGCTTACTTTCGCATCGGCCGCTATCAGGATGCCGCGAAAACACTGGAGCAGGCGGTGCTGCTGGTACCGGGCGATCCCACCATCAACGAACATCTTGGCGACGCATACTGGATGACCGGCCGCAAGCTGGATGCGCATTTCCAGTGGAGTCATGCGCTGGCTTTCGGCGACGATGCGAAACAAAAGGCGGAGCTTGAAAAGAAGCTGCAATCCGGCCTGACTGCTCCCACAAGAGCAGGCTGACTCCCATATGATCCGCGAACTGGCGCCCGCCAAAGTCAATCTGTTCCTGCACGCCGGCAACCGGCGGCCGGATGGCTACCACGACATCGAAAGCCTCGTCGTGTTCGCCAGCGCCGGTGACGAGCTCACCTTCGAAGAAGCGGACGAACTTTCACTGCAGTTGCAAGGGCCGTTTGCGTCGGCGCTGACGGGGGAGCCGGACAATCTCGTGCTGTGCGCTGCCAGGCGCTTTGCCGAGCAGGCGCAGATCGAGCCGCGCGTGCGCATCACGCTGACCAAGAATCTTCCGGTGGCGTCAGGGATCGGCGGCGGGTCGAGCGATGCGGCCGCGACGCTCCGCGGCCTTTCGCAAATGTGGCCGGGCCGGGCCAATTTGCAAACGCTCTGGAATATTGGCAGCGAACTCGGGTCGGATGTTCCGGTCAGTGTGCTCCCAGGCTGCTGGTGGATGACCGGACGTGGCGAACGCTTCGCGACGGTGGGCGAGGTCGGCACCTTCGATGCGTTGCTCGTGAATGCGGGCGCGCCTGTGTCCACAGCAGCCGCCTATCAGGAATTGCACGACCGCAGCGGCATTGGCGGTATTTCACGCCCGCAACGCTTCAGGATAATGGGCGAATTCGTGAATTATCTCGCCACCGCGCGTAACGATCTCGAGGCGCCGGCCCGCGCACTATGCCCGGTGATCGGTGAGCAGCTGGAGGCTCTGAACAGCACCCGCGCCCTGCTGGCACGAATGTCCGGCAGTGGCGCCACCTGTTTTGGCATCTACCCCGATGCAGTGAGCGCGCAGGCCGCCGCGCACACAATCTCCGAGCAGCATCCCAACTGGTGGCTTGCGCCAACCAAACTTAATTACGGCCGCGAGTGGAAGATTCAGTAAGCCCGCTCGACGCAGAATTCGGCGACGGCGATCAGGGCTTCGCGAATGTCATGGGCGGGCAGGTCCGTTAACGCGGCGATAGCCTGATCGGCATGACTTCGCGCCAGCGCCTGCGTTTCCCCAACCGCGCCGGTTTCATCCACGAATGCTATTGCCCGCTTCAGATCGCCCTCGTGCTGCGCCCAATCTTCGATGGTGCGGCGCCAGAATTCTTTTGCGGCGTCTCCCGCGCGTTCGAAGGCCACAATGACCGGCAGGGTCACCTTGGCTTCACGGAAGTCGTCCCCGATGGATTTGCCCAATTGCGCCTGCCGCCCCGAATAATCCAACGCGTCATCGATCAGCTGGAAGGCGATACCGAGATGATGCCCAAAGCTGCGCATCGCCGCCGTGAACGCGTCCGAACCGCTTGCGATCATCGCCCCAGATTCTGCTGCTGCCGCGAATAGCGCTGCGGTCTTTGCTGCGATGATGCGCAGATAGTCGCCGCGCGTGGTGGCGAGATTGTTTGCCGAACGCAATTGCAGCACTTCGCCTTCCGCAATGACCGCAGACGCATTGGCGAGCACGTTCAGCACATCCACGTCGCCCGCTTCGACCATCAGCTGAAAGGCGCGGCTGAAGAGGTAATCGCCCACCAGCACGCTGGACTTGTTGCCCCACACGACATTGGCGGCGATCTTGCCGCGCCGGAGCGCGCTCACATCCACCACATCGTCGTGAAGCAGGGTCGCGGTGTGGATGAACTCCACAGCCGCAGCCAACCGTGCGTGGGCTGTGCCGCGATAGCCGTTCAGCCGCGCGGCGGCCAAAGTCAGCAAGGGCCGCAGCCGTTTACCGCCAGAGTCCACCAGATGCCGCGCCAGATCGGGGATGAGCGGCACAGCGCTGCCCAAACGATCGTGGATCAGCCGGTCCGCCGCCGCCATATCGGAGGCCACCAGCCCGTGCAGCCAGTCGATGGGGTTCTGCCGGTCGAGAATGCGTGCTTCGGCGCTCTGCATGCGGGCTCTTCTTGCCGGGGGCCCGGCCTCTTTGCGACATTAGTGACAGGCCGCGTCCGGTCAAGCGCGGGTTCCCGAGTTTCGATGCCCGTTGGGCAAGGCAGTAGCGATGCGCGAAATTCTCAAGAGCAACAATCCTGTGGAACTGAATTTTGCAGAGGTGGTGCTGAAGGATGCGGGGATCGATTGCGTAATACTCGATACTCATATGAGCATCATGGACGGCAGCATGGTAATCATTCCGCGGCGACTGATGGTCGCCGATGAGGATGAGGCAAGAGCCCGTGCAATCCTGGCGGAAGCGCTCGCCACCCCGGCCGAATGGACGTGACAGAATTCACGGAAGACGCGTTTCTGGACGGCCGTGTGCGTGCGCGGCAGTTCACTCGTGGGTTCCGCTCAGGACTGGACGCGGTGATGCTGGCCGCGGCGGTTCCGGCACGCGACGGCGACACCGTGCTGGAATTGGGCAGCGGTGCGGGCGTGGCAAGCCTCTGTGCCGCTGCGCGCGTACCGGACTGTACAATCATCGGCGTCGAAATCAGCGCCGACCTTGTGTCGCTTGCGACCGACAATGCCGCTGCGAACGGAATGGCGGATCGTGTCCGATTTTTTCATGCGGACGTGCTGGACTTGCCGCCAGAACTGCGCGTGCCCTTCGATCATGTGCTTTGCAATCCGCCGTTCCACGATGCTGAGGGCGAGCGCTCGCCAGATGAGTCCCGTGCACGAGCCTTGCAGGATGCTGGGGATCTTAGCCGCTGGCTGGAAACCGGTGTAAAGCGCACTGCATCCAACGGTACCTTTACAGTCATCCTTCGTGCCGATCGCCTCAGAGAAGCCCTGGGTGCTCTATCGGAGTGCGGCGTCAGCGTATTTCCGCTTTGGCCAAAGCGCCAATTGGCTGCGAAACGCGTGCTCATACAAGTGGAACGCGGCAAGCGCACACAACTTACGCTGCTCCCCGGCCTCGTGCTGCACCAAGCCGATGGCCACTACACACCCGAGGCGGATGCCATCCTTCGCGGCCGCGCGGCCGTTCAATTCAGTACCTACGCCGAACGGCCGGCAACGCGATGAAGGAAGCGCACGTAAGCCAGCGTGGATTCATCCATGCCGAAGATCGCGGGATTGGTGCTTTCCACCACCAAGAACTCATCCGGGGCATGCGCGCCGGTGCCGAAGCCCATACCGAAATGCCCGGCAGGCAGGTTGAGCGGCGGCCCAGTGAACACCACGCCGGGCCACGAACCTGCCCCGCGCGGGATCATCGTGGGCGGATGTCCAAGCGCCTTGTACGTTGCCACCTCCGCCTGAATGATGGTGCTGTTCTCGTCGGTTTCGGTGGGATCGTAGCCGCCGGTGACGTTCACCTCGAGATCTCCGAAACCCTTCTTCTGCAAATAGGTCTTCAGCTTGGCGGTAGCTTCCGCGCGTGTTTGATTCGGCACCAGCCGGCAATCGAGCTTTGCCACGGCGCGGGCGGGCAGAATAGTTTTGCCGCCCGGCCCGGTGTAACCGGCCACCAATCCCTCGATATTGATGGTGGGCTGCGAAGCCAGCCGCTCCATCGCCTGCTCGTAAGGCAGATCGTCGATCCAGTGGCTGAGGTGAAACTGCTTCATCATGTCGGCTTCGGGATTGGCGCGCGCGGTCGCCGCGATCAAATCCTTCTGGTGTTGCGTCAGCGGCAGCACGTTTTCGTACCATCCATCCACCATGACCTTATTGCCATCTGGGGAAACCAGCGTCTGCAGTGCCTCGACCAGATGCCACGCGGGGCTGTCCACTGCGGCTTTGAGGCTCGAATGGATGTCCTGCGTCGGGCCGCGGCCCCAGCGCTTGCCGGTCGACACCAGCTCCAGTTCGATAATGCCTTTGGCGCCGAGCGTGATTTCAACGCTGCCGGTCGGCCCCTGACTCTGTGACGGCATGAACACGCCGACGGTCTTCTTCATCGCCGCCAGGATGTCGGGCCGGTGCACGATCTCCGCGAAATGCGGCGAGCCGATTTCCTCCTCACCTTCCGCCACAAGCACCAGATTGACCGGCAGCTTGCGGCCCACGGCGCGCATGGCGTGCAGCGCTGCCAGGAAGGTCGCCTCAGGCCCCTTCTGGTTAGTGGCGCCGCGGCCCACGAGAATGGTGCCGAAGCCGGGCTTTGGAACCAGCTTTCCTTCCAGCGGCGGTGACGACCATTCCTTCAGATCGAATTGCTTCACGTCGTACATGAAGTAGAGGCCGAGCGTGATGGGCGCGCCGGCATCCAGGGTGGCGAACACGCCGGGCACGCCGCTGGTCGGCACCACCTCCACATGCTGGAAGCCCGCATCCTTCGCGAGCTCCGCCATGTACTTGGCACCTTCCTGGGTGTTGCGCCCTTCGGCGGCGATAGACGGGAAGGCGATCCAGTCCTGCAAACGTTTCACGGACGCCGCGTGCTGTGCAGCGATGGCTTTCAGCACGCTCGCCACATCCTCGGCGGCGAGTCCGAAACCGCCGCTCGCCAGCAAAGCGGCGGTCGCTGCTGCGCCCACCAACACTTCACGCCGGTCTGCGCCGGCTTCCATATCGGTCATTCGTAATCCTCCCCTTGCAGGACGCCGATTAGGCTGGCCGATGATGGTGTTTGCAAGGCGCCGGACCGCCGCATGCCGCATTTGTTGTTTGCGGCAGGACACCCTATAGGTCGCGCCGATTTGATCCGATGAAATTCCCGCCGTGGACAAGCCGCAAACCTTCCAGGACCTGATCCTCACGCTCCAGAATTTCTGGGCGAAGAAGGGCTGCCTGATCCTTCAGCCCTACGACGTGGAAATGGGGGCCGGCACCTTTCATCCGGCCACCACCCTGCGTTCGTTGGGACCGCGGCCGTGGCGCGCGGCGTATGTGCAACCGTCGCGGCGGCCCAAGGATGGACGCTACGGCGAGAATCCCAACCGGTTGCAGCACTACTACCAGTTCCAGGTGATCCTGAAGCCCGCGCCCTCGAACGTGCAGGAGATGTATCTCGACAGCGTGCGCGCCATCGGGCTCGATCCCAAACTGCACGATATCCGCTTCGTGGAAGACGATTGGGAAAGCCCCACGCTCGGCGCCTGGGGATTGGGTTGGGAAGTGTGGTGCGACGGGATGGAGATCACGCAATTCACATATTTTCAGCAGGTGGGCGGCATCGATTGCGATCCGGTTTCCGCGGAAATCACCTACGGGCTCGAGCGCCTCGCCATGTATGTGCAGGGCGTGGAGAACGTGTACGACCTCGCGTTCAACCGGCAGCCGGATGGGCGCATCGTTCGCTACGGCGAAGTGTTCTTCCAGAATGAAGTGGAGCAGTCCGCGTACAATTTCGAACGCGCCGATACCGGAATTTTGTTCCAGCATTTCAAGGACGCCGAGAAGCAGTGCCAGGAACTGCTGACGGGTGAGAAGCTGGTCCTGCCGGCGTACGATCAGTGCATCAAGGCGAGCCACTGCTTCAATTTGCTCGACGCCCGCGGCGTGATTTCGGTGACGGAGCGCGCCGCCTACATCGCGCGCGTGCGGGCGCTCGCCAAAGCCTGCTGCGAAGCCTGGCTTGAATCGCCGCAAGGCGGCTATCAGAAGTCAGAACTCAGAAGCCGGAAATCAGAAGTTGGGAGCAACCCGTGAAATTTCTGATTTCTGATTTCTGGCTTCTGATTT
>JAICVV010000237.1 GCA_025935155.1 Alphaproteobacteria bacterium | reverse complement strand
GTCACAGCGGCACGGTGGCGGCGGGGCCGGGACACCCTATATAGCTAGTGTCCCGAACGGGCCGAAGGAGGCACACCGCATGCTCATTGCCCTGATCGTTGTCGCGCTCATCGTGGTGTTCGCGATCTTCACCTACAACCGGCTGGTCACCCTGCGGCAGGCGTGGAAGCGCGCCTTCGCCGACATCGATGTGCAGCTGAAGCAGCGGCAGGATCTGGTGCCCAATCTGGTGGAGACGGTAAAGGGCTACGCCGGCCACGAGAGCTCTGTTTTCATCCAGGTGACGGAGGCGCGCGCCGCCGCGATGCGCGCGAACACGGTGGGCGAGAAGAGCGCGGCCGAAGGCGCGCTGACCAGTGCGCTCGGCAACCTGATGGCGGTGGCGGAGAACTACCCGCAGCTGAAGGCGAACGAAAACTTCCTCAGCCTGCAAAGCGAATTGGCCGATCTGGAGAACAAGATCGCTGCGGCCCGGCGTTTCCTGAACAATGCGGTGGCGGAATACAACTCGGCCATCCAGCAGTTCCCCGGCGTGCTGTTTGCGGGCGCTATGGGCTTCACGCCGGCGGAAATGTTCACCCTGGATGCGGAGGAGCGCGCGCAGATGAAGACCGCGCCGAAAGTGAGCTTCGGCTGAGAGCCTTACTCAATTGCACGAAATTTTCATCGGCTTTGTGAAATGTCTCTCCTCCGCGTTTTCCGCGACTCCGCGTGCAAATACAATTTCGCGCGGAGACGCGAAAGTGCGGAGCAGATCAACTGAGGACGGACTATAGCTGTGGCGCTGCTTGGCCTCACCACCTACCGGCAGAACAACAACATTAAATCCACAGTTCTGCTGCTGCTGTTTCCCCTGCTGCTGCTGACGTTGCTGGGCGTGATTTTCGGGCTCGCCGGCGCGTTCGCGGGCCCGCGCGAGCTGTTCTACTCCTTCAACATGGAGCCTGTTCTCGGAACGGGAACGCCCCTCGATCTGGCGCTTTCCGCCATCTATTCATACTGGCCGATCATCATTGGCATCGCCGGGGTCTGGGTGCTGATCGGCTATCTGTTCAACGACTGGATCATCCATCGCGCCACGGGCGCCGAGGCGGTCACCCGCGCGGAGCAGCCGGAGCTCTACAACCTCGTCGAGAATCTGTGCATCAGCCGCGGGCTGAAGGTGCCGAAGCTTTACATCGTGCCGACCGGCGCGATGAACGCCTACGCCAGCGGCATCGACGAGCGCAGCTACGCCATCACGGTGACGAGCGGACTGTTGACGGCGCTGAACCGCGAGGAACTGGAAGCCGTGCTCGCGCACGAGCTGACGCACATCATGGAGCGCGACACGCGCGTGCTGATCGTGACCATCGTGTTCGTGGGCATGATCTCGTTCCTCACCCAGCTTCTGTGGCGCAGCATTCAGATTTCGGCTTTCGCGGGCGGCCGGCGGCGCGGCCGGGGCGGCGGCGGGGTGATGATCTTTCTGTTGATCGCCGCGGTGGCTTCAGCGGTGGGCTATCTGCTGGCGCTGGTGCTGCGCTTCGCCATTTCGCGGCGGCGCGAATACCAGGCGGACGCAGGTTCCGTGGACCTGACGAAGAACCCCGACGCGCTGATCTCGGCGCTGCTGAAGATTTCGCAGAATCCCGATGTGCCGCATGTGTCGAGCGAAGTGCGGCAGATGTTCATCGAGGCGCCGCCTTCGCGCTTTGCGCTGGCCCAACTGTTCGATACGCATCCCCCCATCGCCAAGCGCATCGCTGTGCTGGAACAGCTCGGCGGACATATGCCCGTTCTGTTGGACCCGCCGCCGCCGCACGCCCCCGTTGTCGCCGCACCTCCTTCAAGTGCACCGCATCCGGCAGGTCCGTGGGGATAGCTGCACCGCGGATTGCACACTCGCATCCCCAACCAACCGTCATCACCCGGTCGCGCGCAACAGCGCGATCCGGGTGACCCAATTACTTACATGAGAAGAAAATTGGGTCACCCGGACAAGCCGGGCGATGACGATTGGAAGGAAGTAGCACACAGTTGAATTTCCCGGGGAAACGATATACATTTGTCAATGTATATCATTGGAGCTGGCCCATGCAGGTCGCCAAATGGGGCAACAGCCTCGCCGTCCGACTGCCCAAGAAACTGGTTGACGAACTTGGCCTCAAAGAGGGCGACGATGTCGAAATCGTCGCCAAAGGCAAAGAAACGCTTGAAATGATGGCCAAGCTCTCCAGGAACGAAGCGCTAAAAAGTTTGCGCAAATTTCGTGGCTGGATGCCGAAGGATTTCAAGTTCGATCGGGAAGAAGCACACGCGCGCGGCTGGCACGTCGATGATGTGCAGATACGCCGAGCCCGGCGAGCCGGATGAGCAGCGCTGACTTTCTTGATTCCAACGTGTTGCTGTATTTGGTGTCTGGTGAACCAGAAAAGGCTAACCGGGCCGAGGCTGTGCTTAGAGACGGCGGCACGATCAGCATCCAGGTGCTGAACGAGATCGCCGCGGTCGCTTTCGGGAGGTTTGGCAAGCCGCTTTCGCAAATTCGAGAGTTGCTTGCGGGCATTCGCGTCATTTGTACCGTGCATCTGCCAACGGTGACGACGCACGAACGCGGCCTCGACATTGCCGAGAGGTACCGCTTCTCGATTTATGACTCGATGCTGCTGGCGAGCGCGCTGGAGGCCGGCTGCCGCACCTTCTACAGCGAAGACCTCCATCACGGCCAACGCATCGAAGGGATGACAATCCGCAATCCGTTTCGAAGCTAAGGATAATCAGCGCCGAACGAATTTGGCGCGGCGTTCGGTGAGCAGGGCCGTGAAACGGCCTTTCGCGTTCTCGAATAGCGTGGGCGGGAGGAAGCCGTAGGCGTAGGTGCTACGCTTGCCCGGAATGGGCGCGAGGCCGGCATTGGGCCAGAAATCGACATTCGCTTCTGAGACGATGATCCAGCTGCGGGCTTCGTCCAATCCGAGTTTCTCGGCAACGGCCTGTGGAATTTCGATGCCGACCGTTCCCGCCCGAGGGCGTGAATGCGTGATCGGCAGGATAACGACAAGCTGCGGATCGGCTTCGTCGTCCAGTGTGGCGACAAGGCAGGCTGGCCGCTCCTTGCCGGAGGCGCGAGCGGAACCCGCGTCATCGGTCCATAAGTAGTCGTAGCGGATGACGAGGCCCGGTTCCGGCCGCGGAAGCGGCATCGGCCTACTTCATTAGTTTGTTGAGGTGGTTGTGACGCTTGTCCATTTTGGCCGAGCGAACCGCCTCGATAATCGTATCCGGCAAATCTTCGATCGCATGGCTTCGCTTCGCTGCGGCCATCAGCCAGTCGTAACGCTCCGCCGACATCAACACCAGCTCGCGGCGGCCGTGGCGAGTGATCTCCACCGGCTCGCGGCGCGCCTGATGCTGGTACTCGCCGAAATTGCGCTGAAACTGCTGAGCTGTTGTTTGGGGCATATTTGGATTATACGTAGAATTCAGACACCCGTCAAATTGGATGATCGCTTTTTGCGTGGCCTGTAAGCGATCCACCAGATGGTCAAGCCAGCGGCAGCACCTGCGATACTTATCTCTGCCGCGATTCCTATGGCGTTTATCAACCCGGCGCGCGTGTAATGGCCATCAATAACATAGTCGACGCCGCCGCCGCTGTACGAGAAACCAGAACTAGGCAAAGCCCAAAGGAAGTAGGTTCCTCCGGTCAAAATGGCCCCGATCAGCAACGCATCGTACCAGTGCCGCCGCTTGAAGTAGTGCGCTAGGAGCCACGCCGGAATTCCAAGAACAAGAAATCCCAACATAAAGACGATACACGCACCGGCCCACGCAGCTACAAGGGTCCACGCAGGTGGATGTCCCTCTGGCGGTACGAAGGCAATCGCGGCAAATTCCAGCGCGACTACCGTCGCTCCCACCCCAACTGCTGCTATGGCGGCAGGGATAGCAGCGGCAACTGAAAATTCGCGGGCCATTACATCCGGAACACGCCGAATTTGGTGTCGGGGATCGGCGCGTTGAGGCAGGCGGAGAGTGCCAGCGACAATACCCGGCGCGTGTCGGCCGGTGCGATGATGCCGTCGTCCCACAGCCGCGCGGTGGCATAATACGGATTGCCTTCGTCCTCGTATTTCTGGCGGATCGGCGCCTTGAAGGCTTCCGCCTGTTCCGGCGTCCATTTGTCGGCGTCGCGATGCACGGT
>JAICVV010000375.1 GCA_025935155.1 Alphaproteobacteria bacterium | reverse complement strand
CTTCGCCGGTTCGTTCATCTTGATGAAACGCCTGTAGTGGCCTCGCCGCTTCATATCGCACCGGCGGCAGCCGTGAAATATCCGGATATGCGCTTCACATTGGCGCGAATCGCAGAAAGGCCATATTTGTCAGCTTGGCTTTGCGAATCACAGCATCGGGAGAGCTTCAGGATGATGTTCGCGCGTATTGCGTCCGCCGCCGCGTTGGCTTTGGCAGCAATTCTGGTCCAAACTGTTCCCACCGCCGCAGAAGGCGATGTGGAGCGGGCCGCCGACAAGTTCAGCCAGAACGAGGTGGTGCAGGCCGCCTCCAATTTCTTTGGCACCACCACGGAAGCCGTGGCGAAGGCGGTGCAGCGGGTGTTTGCCGATCAGGGCCTGCCGGACGCCTACATCACTGGCGAGGAAGGCTCCGGCGCCGTAGTGGTGGGCCTGCGGTACGGACAAGGCTGGCTCATCCGCAAGCATGCGCCGCCGGAGCGAGTCTACTGGCAAGGGCCATCCGTTGGCTTCGATCTCGGCGGCAACGCCTCCAAAGCGTTCGTGCTGATTTACAACCTCGGGCCTTCGGACCGGCTGTTTCAGAAATTTCCGGGGGTCGAAGGCAGCTACTATTTTATAGCCGGTATCGGTGTGAACTACCTGCGCGCCAACAATATCACGCTGGCGCCCATGCGCACCGGCGTCGGCCTGCGCGCCGGCGTGAATGCGGGTTACCTCACATTTACCCGCGACGCGACAATCAATCCGTTCTGATTACGGAGTTGCCGCCGCGGCTTCTTCGGATGTCCGCGGCCCATGCACGGCCGGCAGGTAGAGCAGCAGCGCTGCCGCCACATAGGTGGAGGAGAACGTTCCCACAACGATACCGAACAGGATCGAGGCCGTGAACTCGAACAGCGCCGGCCCACCGAAGATCAAAAGCGGAATGATGGAGATGGCGGTGGCGCCGCTGGTGAGAATCGTCCGCGTCAGCATCTGATTGGTGGACAGGTTGATCAGGTCCGGCAACGGCATGCGTTTGTACTTTCGCCGGTTCTCGCGAATCCGGTCGAACACCACCACCGTGTCGTTGATCGAGTAGCCGGCCAGCGTCAGCAGGGCGGCGATGGATGTGAGGGTAAAATCCCAGTGCAGAATCGAGAATAGGCCCGCGGTCACGAACACGTCGTGTCCCGTCGCAATCACGGCACCGATCCCGTACTGCCACTCAAACCGCACCCACACATAAATGGCGATGGCAATGACGGCGAGGATTGTCGCCATAATGCCCGCTCGAAACAGCTCGCCGCTCACCTTGGGACCGATCACCTGCTGGTTGCGGATGGTGTAGCCTGATCCCAGTTTGCCCTTGATCTTGTTGGCAATGTCTGTGCCCGACTGGTTGGGCGCGGGCTGCACGCGAATCAGAATGCAGGAATTCGCGGGCGTGTCGCAGGCGCCGCCGCCGAAGTACTGCAGCTGGGATTCCGGAAAGCCGAGGCTGTCCACCTGGCCACGCACCTGTCCGATATCGATCACGTGAGCGGATTTGACCTCCATCAGCACGCCGCCGGTAAAATCGATGCCCAGATTGAATCCGTGGATGGCGATGGAAATAATCGAGGCAAGAAGCAGCAGGCCGTCAATGGCGAACGCATAGTAGCGGGCGCCCACGAAGTTGATGTTCGTGTTTTCTGGCAGAAATCTGAGGAGAGCCATCGAAACCGGAGAGAAGTGGCGGCGGGCGAGACATAACGGCAACTTGCCCGCCGAACAAGCGTTTGCACGGTCCTTGGAAGCCGCGACTTTGCTGCGAAATGGGACTAGACTGGTTCGCAATGCGTTCTGAATGCACTCTTTCGCCGGATCCGCAATGACGACCACGCCTGCGCCGCCTCCCGCGCCCGATCCCCAGGACCGGGTTCGGCTCGAACGGCTCCAGTCGACGTTCATGTCGGCCGTTATCGCGGCCGTTGTGGTGTCGGCGCTTTACTTCGGCCGGCCCATCCTGGTGCCCCTGGCGCTCGCTATCCTGATTGCCTTTGCGCTGTCGCCACTGCTGCGCCTGCTGCGCAAACTGCACCTGGGCCGCGTGCTATCGGTCCTGCTGAGCGTGTTGTTTGCGATTGTCGTGATCGCAGGCATCGGCACCTTCATCGGTTCGCAAGCCGCCAAAATCGCCGCCCAACTGCCGCTCTATCAGACAAACCTGCTGAAGAAGGTGCAGTCGATCCGCGGCGCAGCCACCAATAGCGGCATCGTCCGCAGCACCACCACGGTGCTCAACAATATCGGCAACGAAGTCGCAGGCGCAGCGCCGGGCGCGGCCTCCAATCCGCTTGCGCCTCGCAACAAGCCTGTGCCGGTTCAGGTGGTAAAGCCGCGCACCACG
>JAICVV010000378.1 GCA_025935155.1 Alphaproteobacteria bacterium | reverse complement strand
ATGCAATTCCTGCAGCGTGCCTATCCGGGAGCGACGTGGTGAGCGCGGTTGCCGAACTCTCGCTGAAGGATCGCATCTTCGAAATCCTGTCGCAGGTGCCAGATCCGGAAATTCCCTGCGTGTCCGTTGTCGATCTGGGCATCGTGCGCGACGTGCGCGGTAACACGCTCGTCATCGCGCCCACTTACACCGGCTGCCCGGCGACCATCGCCATTGAGCGCGATATTCGTGCGGCACTGGATCGCGCCGGCCTCTCGCACATAAAACTCGAAACCACGCTCTCGCCACCCTGGACCACAGACTGGATCAGCGATGAAGGCCGCGAACGCTTGCGCGCCTACGGCATCGCGCCGCCGCCGAAAGGCGCGGCCAAACACTCGCTGCGCGAAACACCGGCCGAGTGCCCGCGCTGCGGCTCCACGCACACCGAAGAAATCAGCCGCTTCGGTTCCACGCCCTGCAAATCGCTGCATCGCTGCCTCGATTGCCGCGAACCGTTCGACTCGTTCAAATGTCACTGAGCGCCCGGCCGCCGGCCAAGAATATTCGTCTGAAGCGGGCTTATGAACGGGCCACTCCGGATGATGGCGCGCGCATTCTGGTCGACCGTCTTTGGCCGCGCGGCGTGACGAAAGCAGACGCCGCAATCGACCGTTGGGAGCGCGATCTCGCGCCCAGCGCAGCGCTTCGCAAGTGGTTTGGGCACGATCCGGCGCGCTGGTCCGAATTCCAGCGCCGCTATCGCAAAGAGCTGAACACGCATGCAGATCTTATTGCCGAGCTGCGCGGACTTGCACGCAAAGGGCTGCTCACACTCGTGTATGGCGCGCGTGACGAGGAGCACAACGACGCGGTGGTCCTCCGCGATGTTTTGCTGAAAGGCTGAATGCCAGTGGCGATACCCGCGGTATATCGGTTAGCTTGAGCAACATATGTCCATCAATGCTGGCTTCCATAAGTTGAAAATTTCGGAGGTGCGACGGGAGACGCCGGACGCCGTGTCCATCCGCTTTGAGATTCCAGAGCATCTGAAACAGGCGTTTGTCTTCAAGGCCGGACAGCACCTCACCCTGCGCGCCGACTTGGACGGCGAAGACGTGCGGCGGAACTATTCGGTGTGCGTGGCGCCCAGCGAAAACGAAATGCGAATCGCCATCAAACAGATGGCCCCTGGCCGCTTCTCGGTATGGGCCAATGCAAATTTGCGCGAAGGGAATGAAATCGAGGTGCTGCCGCCCATGGGCCGCTTTGTGCTGCCGGAGGGGACGGAGGAAGCTGGATATTATGTCGGTCTGGCAGGCGGTTCCGGAATCACACCCGTCATTTCCATTCTGAAAACCGTACTGGACACGCAACCCGCAGCCCGGTTCGTGCTGCTCTATGGCAACCGCAGCACCGCTTCGGCGATGTTTCTGGAGGAACTTGCCGGTCTCAAAAATCGCTACATGGAGCGGCTCGAGGTTTATCATTTCCTCGAAGATGAAGCGGAAGAGATCGAGCTGTTCAACGGGCGGCTCGATCGCGAGAAGTGCGACGCGGTGTTCGACTCGCTTATCGACGTGAAATCAGCGAACGCGTTCTTCATCTGCGGGCCGGGACCAATGATGGATGCGGCGGAAGCCGCGCTGCTCGCCCGTGGGGTGCCGGCCGAAAAAATCCTCATCGAGCGCTTCACCTCCAGCGCGCTCTCTGCCGAACAACTCGCCGCCCGCGAAGCCCTCCAGCAAAAGGCGGCGGGCACCGAACTCGTCGTCACACTGGACGGGCGCCGCAGCCGCATCGCTTTCGATCCCACCAAGGGTAGCATCCTCGATTGCATGCAGGCGGCCGGAATGCCCGCGCCTTACGCCTGCAAGGGAGGGGTATGCACAACCTGCCGGGCCAAAATCCTCGAAGGGCAGGTGACCATGACCAAAAATTATGGTCTGACGGAGCAGGAAGTGGCGGACGGGTATGTGCTGACCTGCCAGTCGGTGCCGGCGAGCGAGCACGTCGTGCTCAGCTATGACGAATAGGGGAACGCGAACATGTTCGAAGAGCTGAAGCCGCGCGCGCCCGATCCGCTGCTCGACACCATCCGCCAGTTCCGCGCCGATCCACGGCCGCACAAACTGGATCTTGGCGTGGGTGTCTTCCAGGACGAGCAGGGCCGCACGCCCGTGCTAAGCAGCGTGAAAAAGGCGGAAGCCAGTCTGCTCGAGACGCAGCAAACCAAGACATATCTTGGCGCGGAAGGCGACGTGGAATTCGCCGCTCTGCTGGGCGGCATTGCCCTCGGCGATTATCTGATGAGCGATGGACTGACGTTCGGGATTCAAACTCCCGGCGGGACTGGCGCGCTGCGT
>JAICVV010000181.1 GCA_025935155.1 Alphaproteobacteria bacterium | reverse complement strand
TCATCTGTGGCTCTGCGGTGTTCAAATTCAACATGATCGAAGTCTGAAAGGCCATTCCGATGCCGACGCCGGATTGCACGCGCTGACGGATGCCATTCTCGGCGCATTGGCCCACGGCGATATCGGTCAGCACTTTCCGCCCTCGGATGAGCGCTGGCGCGGCGCGCCGTCCAGCGTGTTTCTTGAGCATGCCGCGTCGCTGGTGCGGAATGCGGGCGGTGACATCGTGCATTGCGACATCACCCTCATTTGCGAGCGGCCGAAGATCGGTCCGCACCGCGAAGCAATGCGCGCGCGTATTGCCGCCATTCTGAATACTGACGTTGCGCGCATCAGCATCAAGGCGACAACCACGGAAGGTCTTGGCTTTACCGGCCGGGGCGAAGGTCTGGCTGCTCAGGCAATCGCGACCGTTCGCGTGCCGGCGTGAACCTGCCTCGCGCCATCGCCACGCTGGGTGGGATTGGGTATGCGCGTTACGCACCGGGCAGCGCCGGAAGCATCGTCGCTCTGCCATTCGCGTGGCTGATTGCTTATGAGGCAGGACGCTTTGCGTTACTGGCGGCCGCCGTGGGTGCCCTCGCCATCGGCTCCTGGGCCTCGGAATTGTACACGGCGCAAACGGAACGAAACGATCCATCCGAGTGCGTGATAGACGAACTCGCCGGCCAATGGATCGCCTGCGCGTTCGCGCCCACGACCATTCTTGGATATGTACTCGCCTTCCTGCTGTTCCGCCTGTTCGATATATGGAAGCCGTGGCCGATCAGCGCCGCGGAATGCCTGCACGGCGGCATCGGAGTAATGGCAGACGACGTGGGCGCTGCGCTGGTCGCAGGCGCCATTCTTGTTGGTCTCTTGCACTTCGGCCTAATCTGAAAGCGATGCTTTTCCAGCCGATCCTCGAACTTGCTCATGCCGTTCTGGCGAAAGCGCGAGATAACAATTTGCGCATCGTGACGGCCGAAAGCTGCACGGGGGGATTGATTGCCGCCATGCTCACGGAAGTCCCAGGCTCGTCAGACGTGCTGGACTGCGGCTTTGTGGTCTATTCCAATCGTGCCAAATCCGATTTGCTTGGCATTCCCGCTGACCTCATTGCCGCTCAGGGCGCGGTTTCTGAAGCCGTCGCGCGCGCCATGGCTGAACGCGCGCTGAAGAATTCGGACGCGCAGATCGCTGTCGCCGCCACCGGGATTGCCGGACCGGGGGGCGGCACGGCGCTCAAGCCCGTCGGTCTCGTCCACATCGCTGCCGCACGCGAAGGCCACGCAACTCTGCATGAAAAACATCGCTTCGGCGACGTTGGCCGCAGCGAGATACGCTATCGGTCTGTCGAAGCCGGACTATGTCTTCTGCAGCGCGTCCTTTGAACTGAGTTTCCGCGCGCGTTCTTCGAAGGCATGGGTCATGCTGGAAACCGCAAGCGACATGGCCCGTCCGGCGATAGCGCTCAAGAGGCGGCTGCGGAATTCGAACCGCACGAAGAAATCGATGCTGCAGCCCTGCCCTTTTGGCGTAAAGCGCCAGCAATTTTCCAGTTCGCGGAAGACGCCATGGACCTGCTGCACGTCGATACGCCGCGCCGATGGATCGCTCGTAATGCGGCTGGTGTAGCGCTCGCGAAGCGCCGAAAATCCGACCTGCATCTCCGCGATCACGATTTCCTTGCCGGCATCGATGGCGCGCGACAGCACACGCAAGGAGATGACCCACGGAAGAAACTCCGGGTAACGCTCCACATCGGCCACAATTGCGAACATCAGGTCGGGATCGTACGGCACCACGCGCGATTCGGAATGCTCCGGCATCTGTCCACTATACATGTCCGCGATCCGTATGGATGAGACCGCGGAGGCCGTCATTCAGAAGCGGCCGCTCTGATAGTCAAGAATCGCCTGGCGGATTTCACCTTCCGTGTTCATCACGAATGGACCATATTTGGCGACCGGCTCACGTAAAGGCTTGCCGGCAACCACCAGAAACCGCGCCCCGTTCGTGCCGGCTCTCGCCTGCAAAGTGCCACCATCGGATAGGACTGCAATATGGCCTGTGCTTATGCTCGTGCTTGCGACTTGCAGCGCACCTTCGAAGACGTAGACGAATCCGGCGTGCCCCTCGGGTATGGGCGCATCTGCCGCACCCTCAGCAGGCAACGTCACATCCGCAATGAATGGCGCGGTCACGCGCTCCGGACCCGGGCCCTTGTGGCCATTCCACTCACCGGCAATCAGCTTCACCGTTGCACCGTCCACGTTTAACGGCGGGATGGCGCTGCCCGGAATATCCGCATACCAGGGCGGCCGCATCTTCTCGTTGGCGGGCAGGTTGATCCACAGCTGGAAGCCGAACATGCGGCCGTTGGTCTGCGCCGGCATTTCGGAATGCGCCACGCCGCGTCCCGCTGTCATCCACTGTACGCCCCCGTCGGTGATCAGGCCCTCGCCGCCATGGTTGTCGCGGTGCCGCATGCTGCCCTCGATCATGTAGGTCACGGTCTCGAAGCCGCGATGCGGATGCTCCGGAAATCCGGCGATGTAATCGTTGGGATTGTCGGAGCCAAAGGCATCCAGCATTAGGAACGGATCGACGTTGGAAAGCTGCGGCGTGCCGATCAGGCGTGTGAGCTTTACGCCGGCGCCGTCCTGCGTTGGCATGCCGGAAACGACGCGCACAATACCGCGCGGCTTTGCGGGGAGGATGCGATCAATAACAGAAGACATTGGTTCCTCGGTAATTCCCTGCTGCTGATATGGGCCCGACGAGCGCCGCTTGAAGAAGGCACAACCGTGTCACCGGCTTGACCGCATCTAGACCCAGGCAATCTCTACCCGCGTCACGGGTTTTTTGCCCCATACATGCGTCGCAGCGCGACGGGCGGCGCGCCGGGCATTCTCGGCCAGTTGCTGCTCGTCGCCCTTGCGGGAATTGTAGCGGCGCGTGGTTTCCGACACCGCCTCGCGCACCGGCGCATGCACCGCATCGGGAATGCCTTCGAACAGAATTGCCGGATCGGCGGCCAGACGCCCGCGCTGATCGAGCACCAGCGTAATCGCAATAAATCCCGCGAAGCCCATGGCGCGGCGGGCACGCGCGAACCCGTCGCCCTCGTGCACACGAATGCGGCCATCGAGAAACACGCGGCCATTCGGCACTTCGTCGATAATTTCCGCGCGGCCGGGCGCGAGCCGCAGCATCTGACCGTTCTCTACCACCATCGCCTGCGGCACCTGCAACGATTTCGCGAGCCGTGCATGCTCGGCCATGTGGCGCAATTCGCCGTGCACCGGCACGGCAATCTGGGGCCGCACCCAGCGATACATTTCCGCCAATTCGTCGCGCGCGGGATGGCCGGAGACATGCACGAAATGGTCCTCCACCGTGAGCACTTTCACCCCCAGTGCGGCCAGCTTGTTATGCAGAGTGTGGATGCCGATCTCGTTTCCCGGAATGATGCGCGAGGAGAAAATGACGGAGTCCCCCGGCCCTAAACTGACCGTGGGGTGATCGCCGGCCGCGATGCGCGACAGCGCGGCACGCGGTTCGCCCTGGCTGCCGGTGCAGAGATAGAGGATGCGGTTGGGCGGCAGCTGCGCGGCTTCCTCTTCGCTGACGAGGCGTGAGAAATCGGCAAGGTAGCCGGTGTCGTGGGCGGCCGTGGTGATGCGATGCATGGAGCGGCCCACCAGCGCCACTTCGCGGCCATGCACGCGGGCTGCTTTCGCAATCGTGTCCAGCCGCGCCACGTTGGAGGCGAAGCCCGTCACCGCCACCCTGCCCTTCAAGGTACCGATGAGGTCGGTGAGCGCAGTGCGTACATCCGCTTCCGAGCCGGAATGACCCTGCACCAGTGCGTTGGTGGAATCGCACACCAGCGCCAATGCGCCTTCATCGCCGATTTTCATCAGCGCGTTGATTTCGGTTTTCTCGCCTAGCAGCGGTTCGGGATCGATCTTCCAGTCGCCCGTGTGCACGACCGTGCCGAGCGGCGTATGGATGGCGAGGGCGTTCGGCTCCAGAATGGAATGCGTGATGGAGATGAAATCGATCTCGAACGGCCCAAGCTTCAGATGCCCGTGCAGCGGTACGATGTTCACGCGCACGCGTTCGTTCAGTCCGGCCTCGAACAGTTTGTCTTCGATCAGCCGCGCCGTGAACGGCGTCGCGTAGAGGGGGCATTGCAGCTCCGGCCAGAGGTGCCCGACCGCGCCGATGTGATCTTCGTGCGCGTGCGTCAGCACGATGGCGAGCACGTCCTCGCGCTGCTCCGCTAGCCAGCGGATGTCCGGCATGATGATGTCGATGCCCGGCGTTTCGGTTTCGCGGCCGAACAGCACGCCGCAATCGACGACGATCCATTTGCGCTCGTCCGCCGGGCCGAAGCCGTAAGCGTTGAAATTCATGCCGATCTCGCCCGCGCCGCCAAGCGGCAGCAGCACAAGCTCGTCTTGTGGTGAGGGCGCCGGCGGCATCAGGCGGCGGGCTTGCCGCAGCGGTCCGCATTGCGCGCATGGATGAGAACGAGGCCGCGAATCGTGAGGTCCGGATCCAAATGATCGATCGCCGTGGTCTGCCTGTAGAAAAGACTGGCGAGGCCGCCGGTTCCAACTACCGTCATGGGCTTGCCGAACTCCTCTTTGATCCGCGCCACCAGCCCTTCTATCAGCGACAGGTATCCCCAATATAGGCCGGACTGCATGGCAGGCACCGTGTCTTTGCCGATCACGGATTGCGTGCGGGAGATGGCAACGCGCGGGAGCATGGCGGCCGCCTGGTGCAGCGCTTCGGCGGACAGGTTTGCCCCCGGCGCGATGACGCCGCCCTCGTAATCTCCATTCTCGGCCACGATGTCGAATGTGGTGGCGGTGCCGAAATCCACGATGATGAGGGCGCCCTTGTAGGCTGCGTGCGCTGCGACCGTGTTGACGAGCCGGTCGGCCCCTACCGCTTGCGGCCTGTCGGTATGCACGCCAATGCCGAGGTCGAGATTGGGATCGCCGATCACCAGCGGCTCGCAATTCAGATAGCGGCGGCAGAACTGGCGCAAATCGAACAGCGCCGCGGGCACAACGGTGGCTATAATGGCCGCATCGATGTCG
>JAICVV010000137.1 GCA_025935155.1 Alphaproteobacteria bacterium | reverse complement strand
GGCGGAAAGTGCTGACCGATATCGCCGTGGGCCAATGCGCCGAGAATGGCATCCGTCAGCGCGTGCAATCCGGCGTCGGCATCGGAATGGCCTTTCAGACTTCGATCATGTTGAATTTGAACACCGCAGAGCCACAGATGATCGCCAGTTCCGAAACGATGGACGTCGTAACCCATACCAGTGCGCGTTTCACGCGCGCCCGCGAGCAGCCGTTCGGCAAAGACAAAGTCGCTCATCGTTGTCAGCTTCAGATTCTCCAACTCACCCGCTACGGCAGTAATCGCCATGCCGCACCGTTCCGCCAAGCTGATATCGTCTGTGACATTCGCGCCGATGAATCGCTCGTGCGCGGCAAGGATATCGCGGAAGCGAAAGCCTTGCGGAGTTTGCACACGGCATACCCCATCACGGGATACCGCCTGCCCAGCCGCGCCGCCATCCAGGCGGCGAAGGGAGTCTGCAAGCGGAAGCATCGGCACCGCGGCGCTGGCGCCGTTCGTCAGTGCGCCGATCACGCCCTCTATAGTGCTCCGAGGCACCAGTGGCCGCGCGGCATCGTGGATCAGCACAAAGTCGGGCGCTACGGCGGCGAGGGCGCGAAGGCCATTGCGGGCGGAATCCTGCCGTGTTTTGCCGCCAATCGCCGGAGGCCTGAGCCGGAGATCCGAAGTGATAGCGTTATACGCAGCTTCCTGTCCGCTGCCCACGACAACCTGAATCGCCGAAACGCGGGGACAGTCGAAGAAGGCCTCGATAGATCGGCGAAGGACCGGTCGCCCGCCGAGCATCCGATATTGCTTGGTAACGCCGCCGCCGGCACGCGACCCGCTGCCACCAGCAACGATCAGTACGGCGGTCGCGGGCATGATGATTCGCCTTTGCGCATGTGTCTGGGAATACTGGAAGCTGGCCTCGCCATAAAGCCAAACCGAGGCAAGGGCCGGTGTCGCGACATTGTTGCAACATGTGAAGCAAAGCGGCTACTCTCGGCAAACCTTATGCTTAACTGCCGCATCTAGGGCGGCCCAACATGAGGCGGCATGGCCACAACCACCGCGCGCGATCCGACGTCTCTCGACAGGTCTTTTGGCTTGGGCCATTTGCTCTCCAAGCCATCCTTGTTCCCCGTGGGTGTGGCAATCCTCGCCGCCAGTTGCGGGCTGCTGACCTATGCTGCCGTAACCGGCCTCGTACCCTACCGGCCTAGCCATACAGGCCTGTTCGTTCTGATTCTGTCGAATGTCGTATTGGTGGGGACGCTTGGCGCGATCATAGCGTGGCGATTGATCCAGCTATGGTCCCGGCGCCGGTCGGCAGGCGCGCGGCTGCACTTCCGCTTGGTCGGGCAGTTCGCGGTAGTGGCTATCGTGCCGGCAATTTTGATCGCTGCGCTGGCAGCTGTGATTGTCGATCAGGGCGTCGAACAGTGGTTTTCACCGGGCGTAAAGAGCGCTCTCGGAAACGCGGTCAACGTGGCTCAGCGATATGTGCAGGAACAACAAGGCGCGATTGTCGGCGACGCCTACGAAATTGCCAACAGTATCGAGCACGATCCGGAGCTCTTCGATGGAAATAATCACGTGCGGCCGGACGCGCTATTCACAAAGCTGGCTCTGGTAACTAAGGAAAGAGGATTGCAGGCCGCTTACATCCTCGATTCAAAGGGGCAGATCCTCGGCAGCACCAAACAACGCTTCATGCCGGACCTTGCTCCACCATCGGCCAACGACATCGCGCAGGCCAGCCACGGTACGATTGTGATCGATGCAAACTCCAGGATCGGGAATGCAAAGGTCGGCGTCGTTCGCGCGTTGATCCGGCTTCAGGCGTTGAACGACGCGTATCTGCTGGTTGTGCGAACCGTCGATCCCAAGGTCCTGGCCTATTACCAGAACACGGTCAGCGCAGTTTCCGAATACAAGCGGCTGGATAAAGATCGCTCGCGCATCCAGCTGTTGTTTGCAACGATTTACGGCGTTGTGTCGCTGCTCACGCTGCTTGGAGCGATTTCGCTTGGCCTGTGGGCGGCGAACCGTCTCGGACGCCCTATCTCGAAGCTAATCGGCGCTGCGGAGGAGGTCTCTCGCGGCGATCTTGGAGCACGGGTACCTGTCGAGCGCGATGACGATGAAATTGGTGTGCTGGGCCGGACGTTCAACCGGATGACCGCACAGCTTGAAGCACAGCGGAGCGAGCTTGTAGAAGCCAGCCGCCAAATAGATGCGCGGCGGCTGTTTACGGAGGCGGTTCTGGCCGGCGTCAGTGCCGGCGTAATAGGCCTCGATTCCGAAGGCCGCATTACGATTGTCAATCGCGCGGCCGTGCGCCTCCTGAATACAGCCCCCGAAGAAATGGAAAACCAGCACTATGCGCAGGTGGTGCCAGAACTGGCAGCGCTCATTCGCCGCGCCATGCATGAACCGGTCGCGCGCTCCAGCGGCGAAGCGACGGTCAAGCGAGGTGGCAGAGTGCGCAGTCTGAGCGTGCAAGTCGGTAGCGAAGCCGGAGAGGCGGGTTACATCGTTACGTTCGATGACATTACGGATCTGGTTTCCGCACAGCGCACGGCCGCGTGGGCGGACGTGGCGCGGCGCATCGCGCATGAGATCAAGAATCCGCTGACGCCCATTCAGCTATCTGCAGAGCGCCTGAAGCGAAAGTACCTTAAGGAGGTGGCGAGCGATCCGGAGGTCTTCCAGCAGTGCGCAGATACCATTATCCGGCAGGTTGGAGACATCGGCCGGATGGTGGATGAGTTCTCATCCTTCGCACGCATGCCCGCGCCGCAAGTAAGGCGAGAAATCGCGCAGGAGTTGCTGCAGCAGTCGGTTTTCCTGCAGCGGGTTGCTCATCCGGAGATTGCGCTCACGGTGAATGCGCCTGAAGCACCTCTCTATTTCGAATGCGATGGCCGGTTGATCTCGCAGGCCCTGACAAATGTTTTGAAGAACGCGGCGGAGGCGATTTCCGCACGTCATGCAAAAGGAGACGATGCGCCGGGCGCGATCTCAGCTAGCCTTGAAAGTGCCGGCGGTTGCTTAATATTTCGTATTACGGACAACGGCGTTGGGCTGCCGCACGATCAGCGCCACCGCTTGACAGAGCCTTACGTTACAACGCGGGCAAAGGGAACGGGCCTCGGACTCGCCATTGTGCGGAAAATCGTGGAGGACCACGGCGGTGAGCTCACCATAAGCGATCGCGGCGAGGACGAGCAGGGCGCAGAAGTGCGCCTGACGTTCCCATTGCAGCAGAAAAAAGTACAGGAAAGTCGAAGGGTTTCAGATTGATGAGCAAGAACGGATCGCTAATCGCACCTGACATTCTCATCGTTGACGATGAGCAGGACATTCGCGAGCTCGTCGCCGGGATTCTGAGCGACGAAGGCTACGAAACGCGCGTGGCCGCGGACGCAGACGGCGCGTTGAATACCGTGCGGGCCCGGAAACCGCAGATGGTCATTCTGGACATTTGGCTGCAGGGCAGCCGGATGGATGGCATTCAGCTGCTGGACGCGCTGAAGCGGGATTACCCCGATTTGCCGGTGGTCATGATCAGCGGCCACGGCACAATCGAAACCGCCGTCGCTTCCATCAAAAAGGGCGCGTACGATTTTATCGAGAAGCCCTTCAAGGCGGATCGCCTGGTGCATGTGATCGAGCGTACGCTGGAGGCGGCACGGCTTCGCCGCGAAGTACAGGAACTCAAGCTGCGGGTAGGCGACGAAGCGGACTTCGTCGGTGCATCGTCAGCATCCTCTCAGCTGCGTCAGCTGATCGACAAAATTGCACCGACCAACAGCCGTGTCCTTATCACGGGGCCCGCGGGTTCGGGAAAGGAGGTGGTCGCACGATTGATTCATGCGCGCTCGCGCCGGGCGGGGAATGCGTTTGTGGCGATCAACTGCGCCACCATGGCGCCGGATCGGATAGAGGTGGAGCTGTTCGGCGAAGAAACCAATGACGGGCCACGGAAGACTGGCCTGTTCGAACTCGCGCACAATGGCACCCTGTATCTGGACGAAGTGGCGGACATGCCGCTCGAGACACAGGCGAAGATTCTTCGTGTGCTGGTGGACCAGACATTCCTGCGCATCGGCGGTTCGACGCGGGTGCAGGTTGATGTGCGCGTGATCTCATCGACTACGCATGATCTGCGCGGTGAGATTGCGTCCGGTCGGTTCCGGGAGGATTTATACCACCGCCTGAATGTGGTGCCGGTGCGCGTGCCGGCGCTGGCAGAGCGGCGCGACGACATTCCGCTGCTCGCCGCGCATTTCATGAAACGGCTGTCGGCGACTTCCGGTCTGCCGGTGCGCGATGTGGGCGATGACGCGATGGCGGTGCTGCAGGCGCATAACTGGCCGGGCAATGTGCGGCAATTGCGGAACATGGTCGAGCGTCTGCTGATCCTTGCCAGCGATGATGCCGTGCAGATGATCTCGGCAGATTTGCTGCCCGCCGATTTGGGCGGCGACTCGCCGTGGAGCGGTGGCGGCCGCGATCTCGTTATCTCGTTGCCATTGCGGGAGGCGCGGGAAATCTTCGAGCGCGAATATCTGCTGGCGCAGATCAATCGCTTCGGCGGCAACATTTCGCGCACGGCGACGTTCATTGGCATGGAACGTTCGGCGCTGCACCGCAAGCTGAAGTCGCTGGGTGTCGGCCCGAACGGCGGCAAGGAACCACAGCAGTTCAACGCATGAGTGACACACCACATGGCTGGGCCACGCGGGAGCCGGTCGGCCGCATTGCCTACGTGAACGGACGTTACCTGCCGCACGCGCGAGCGGCGGTTCACATCGAGGATCGCGGTCTGCAATTCGCGGATGCGATTTACGAAGTGGTTGGTGTGGTTGGCGGAGAGTTCCTCGACGAAGAAGAGCATCTCGACCGGTTGCAGCGATCCGTCGGCGAGATCGGCATGGCGATGCCGATGGGCCGCGCCGCGCTGAAGCTCATCACTCGCGAAATGGCGCGCCGCAATCGGGTGCGCGACGGCCTGATTTATTTCCAGGTGACGCGGGGGGCGGTGCGGCGCGACCACGCCGTTTCCGATTCGCCGCCGCGGCCCACGCTGATTGTTACCGCCCGCAATCTCGATCCAAACCAGACGGAGCAGCGCCGCGAAAAAGGCATCGCGGTGATTACGCGGCCGGATGAGCGGTGGGCGCGCTGCGATATCAAATCCACAGCTTTATTGCCCAACATTCTGGCGAAAACCGCGGCACGCAAAGCCGGCGCGTTCGAAGCGTGGTTGCTCGATGATGACGGCTTTGTCACGGAAGGCGCTTCCACCTCCGCCTGGATCGTGACGAAGGAGGGCAGGGTGGTGACCCGCGACCTCTCCAATGCCATCCTGCCGGGCGTGACGCGCCGCATCATCCTGGAGGCGGCGGCCGAAGGCCAAATCACTGTCGAGGAACGGAAATTCACCCTCGACGAGGCGCTTGCCGCCAAAGAAGCCTTCATCACCGCCGCCACTCTGGGCGCCACCCCGGTGGTCACCATCGACGGCCACACGATTGGCGACGGAATGCCCGGCCCCATCGCGCGGCGTATTCAGGAACTCTACCGCCACGCCGCGGAAACCGCCGCCCGCGCCAAGCCGTCCGCCCCCTGACAATATTTCGCGATTGCCACAAATCGCCTTATTATTTCCGAGTCGTTTCGCATCGGGGCGAACAAGCGTAAGCGGGCGCAAAATGAGCGAAAAACAAAACCTGCAGGACACTTTTCTGAATGCCGTGCGTAAGAGCAAAGTCGCGGTGACGGTCTTTCTTGTCAACGGCGTAAAGCTTCAGGGAAACATCACTTGGTTCGACAATTTCTGCGTTCTTCTTCGCCGGGACGGCCAAGCCCAGCTGGTTTACAAGCACGCAATTTCGACCGTGATGCCGCTGGGGCCGATTCCGCTGCAGGAGCAGGAAGTGGCGGCTGCACCGGCGCTGGAGCACGCCTGACCTCATCGTCGCGCCAATCCGCCGGCCGCGAAAGGCGGCGCACGGCCTTTGTGATTCACATCGAACGCAAGACGCGCGAGCGCGGGGAGTTGCGCGATGCAGAAGCGCGCCTCGCGGAAGCGGT
>JAICVV010000230.1 GCA_025935155.1 Alphaproteobacteria bacterium | reverse complement strand
TCATCTCATGTGGCGGCGAATCGGCGGAGCGGCTGCGGGCATCGTTGCGTGGCTTGTGATTGTCACCCTTTTCGACCTGGCGCTGCGGCGCTTGTGGCCGGATTATGCGACTGCCGAGAAGGCCATGGCGTTCACACTGCCCATGATGATTGCGCGGCTGTCGATCAGCGGACTCAGTTCGCTGGCGAGCGGTGCTGCCGCGGCGGCGGTCGGGCGCGACCGGCTCAAGCCGTCGCTGACCTCCGGCATCGTCCTGCTGGTGTTCTTTATCCCCTGGCATTACATGCTGTGGCACAGGTTTCCAATCTGGTATCACCTCACATTCCTGAGCTCGCTCGTAGTTCTGAGCGTGATCGGTGGCCGGTTGACACGAACCCGCCGCTTCATCTTTCAGCCTGCGTAAGCGTCCATCGCCTTCGCCATCGCGATATCCTTTTGCGTGACGCCGCCGGCATCGTGCGTGGTGAGCGTGACTTCGACACGGCTATAGACGTTGAACCACTCGGGATGATGATCCATCTTCTCGGCCAACAGCGCCACGCGTGTGATAAAGGCGAACGCCTCGTTAAAGTCCTTGAAGCGAAACGCGCGCGCGATCGCGTCACGTCCTTCCACTTCGCGCCACTCCGGTAAATCCCTTAGCCCTTCCGCGCGCGCAATCGGATCGAGTTTCGCCATCTCACGCTCCTAGCGATAATGGATATTCACGCTCCGCCACATAGATGCTGCCATTGGGCGTGAGGCGGCTGGAGAACAAGGCAAAGCTGTTCACCTCAAACGGCATGCTCGCGTACAGGGCGTGGTCGGTCAGATAGTCCATGACGCGACCGGCGGGTGTTGCGCGCAGACGGGCGAGTGTTACGTGTGGCGTGAATTTTCGTTCTTCGGCGGGAAAGCCGAGGCGCTGGATGGCGCTTTCGATCTTGCGTTGCAGGTGGGTAATGGCCTCATTCGATGCGATGCCGGCCCACAACGCCCGCGGATTTTTTCCACCGAACGCGCCGACGCCTTTCAGCTCGAGGACAAAGCGTGGCGCTGAAATAACGGATAACGCGTCGTCGATCCCGTTCGCATCTCGCTCATCCACGTCGCCGATGAAGCGCAAGGTGAGATGCAGCTGCTCGCGGGTGCTCCACCGCGCGCCGGGCACCCCGCTCTGCAAAGCCGCTAGGCTCTGGGCCACGCGGTCCGTGAGCGCCAGGGCGACGAACAGCCGGATCATGTGGAGGTTCCGGCAAAGCGGCCGAGCGGCAGCGCACGCCGGAAGGCGAGCACCACAACGCCGTATGCCACGACGCCGAGGACAATGGCGCCGCCTAACATCAGTTCGTCATGAAATCGCCCCACCGCCATCATGCGTCCAAGCATCGCCCCGCCCCATGCACCGGCACCGGCGGCAAGCGCGGCAATCGACACAGGCAGTACCGCGGCGCGGAAGCGGGCATCGGTCGACAACAACCCTCGCCTCTGACCGATCGCCACCAGAATGGCGACGTTCAGCCAGGCGCCGATGGACGTGCCGAGTGCCACGCCGGCTATTCCCATATGCAATCCCCAGACCAGCACCACTTTGATTGCAATGTTGCAGAACATCGCAAACACCGTGATTCTAGCTGGCGTTGCGGTATTGTGCCGTGCGTAAAATGTGCTCGCGATGATGCGCACCAGCGCCATTGCGGGCAGGCCAAGGCCGTAAGCCGCCAACGCGATAGCCGAAAGATCCGCAGCCGATTTGTCGAACGCGCCATGTGCGAAAATGGCGCGCATAATGACATCTGGCACGGCGATAAATACCGCAGCGAACGGCAAGGTCAACAGAAGGGACAAAGCGGCTGCATTGTTCTGTGCGGCATCGGATCCGGCACGATCGTTCTTGGCGAGCCGCGCCGACATTTCCGGCAGCAGCACGGTGCCGAGCGCGATCCCCAGCACACCCAGCGGCAGCTGGTTGATGCGGTCGGCATAATAAAGTGCCGTGCGGCTTCCTGTAGGCAGGAAGCTTGCGATCACCGTGTCGATGAACGGCGCGATGAAGACGGTGGCGGCGCCGGCCGTCACCGCACCCAACGCCTTGAAGAACTCCCTGATTTCGGGAGTCCAGCGCGGCCATGCAATCCGCAAACTGAGGCCGTGCTGCCGTGCCGCCCACAACATAAAGAACAGCTGCGCGAATCCACCGGCGAGCACGCCCCACGCTGCGGCATAGGCGGCATTTGGAAACGAGTGCCACAGGATCAATGTCGCGATCATCCCCAAATTCTGGAAATTGGACCATGCGGCGGCCGCCCAGAATCTCTCGATCGCATTCAGCATGGCCGACAGTTGGATCGCGACCACCGTGAGGATGAGATAGGGAAAGGTAATACGCGCAAGGCTGACGGTCAGCGCGAACTGGTCCGGATGATCGGTAAATCCGGGTGCCAGCACATGGACGATGCTGCGCATGAAGATCAGCGCGAAGATCAGCAGCAGGAACTGCGCTGCCATCTGCCAGGAGAACACGCGGTCGGCGAACAGCGCGGCTTCAGCATTCTGCCCTCGCACGAACAGCGCCGCGTAGCGCGGCAGGAAGGCAGGGTTGATCGTGCCTTCGCCGAAAATCGAGCGGAAATAATTGGGCAGCAGGAATGCGACGATGAAGGCGTCCGACAACAATCCGTGGCCCAGAATGGCCGCCATCGTGACATCGCGGATAAATCCCGTGATGCGCGACAGCAGCGTAAAGCCACCGACAGAAAGCAGCCGCCGGAACATGCGGAAGGCTCCTACCCTCCCCTTGAGGGAGGGTCGAAATTCGCGTTCGGCGAATTTCGGGGCGGGGTAGTTTCCAGCCGATTGGACGGAACCCCTCCCCAAAAAATCCATCGGATTTTTCGACCCTCCTTCAAGGGGAGGGTTGGAAATCTTGCGTTACCGGACATGGCGGTTCTTTACCTGCCCAACCAGTCTTTTCACATTCGGAGAGATGCGATCGACGATGATTTTCGCCCCGGCGGCATTCGGGTGCAGGCCATCGGGCTGGTTGAGTCTCGGGTTCAAGGCCACGCCGTCCAACACGAACGGATACAGGCTCGCGCCGTACTGTTTCGCGAGTTTCGGATAAATGGGATCGAACGCATTGGCGTATTCCGGCCCGAGATTTCGCGGCGCCTTCATGCCAAGCAGCAGAGTAGGAATATGCTGCGCTCTCAACTTTGCGAGAATGGCTGAAAGATTTTTCTCTGTCTGCGCCGGTGGAATACCGCGCAGCGCATCGTTGGAACCTAGCTCCACAATCGCTGCATCGGGCTGCTCCGCCAGCGACCAGTCCAGCCGCGAAAGGCCGCCGGCGGAGGTATCGCCCGAAACTCCGGCATTGATGACGCGCGCATCGATACCGGAGGCCCTCAATTTTGCCTGCAGCAGCGCCGGTATCTCCGTTCCGGGCGGTAAGCCGTAGCCCTGCGTTAGGCTGGTGCCGAGCATGAGGATGCGGATCGGCGCCGCCCTTGCCGGCGAAGAAACCAGCGCCGCGAGAAGCAACGTGAATACGAAGGATTTCAGCGGCCGTCCTCTGAAAAGGATTCGATAGTGCAGTATCGGGGGCATTGGCGAGACAGCGCAACGCTCAGTGCAGCTTGCGCCGGTCACGCAGGATTTCGCGCGCCGCGTTGTGGCCCGGGATTCCACTCACGCCACCGCCGGGGTGCGTGCCGGCGCCGCACATATAGAGGCCACGGATTGGCGTGCGGTAGTTGCCGAAGCCCAGCACGGGACGGGCGGAAAACATCTGATCGAGGTCGAGGCGGCCATGCATGATATCGCCACCGACCAATCCGAAAGTGCGTTCCAGATCGAGCGGGGTCAGCGCCTGCAGACCGAGCACCGAGTTGCGGAAGCCCGGCGCGAAGGCATCCACCGTTTGCAGCATCAGTTCGGCCACTTCCCCACGATGATCGTCCCATGATTGTCCCTGCGGTAGTTCCGGCGCCACGTGCTGGCAGAACAAACTCGCGACGTGCCGGCGGGGGGGCGCCAGAGTATCGTCGATGACGCTGGGGATCAGCATTTCGATAATAGGCTGGCGCGACCAGCCGAAATTACGCGCATCTGTGTAGGCCCGCTCCATGTAAGCGAGGCTCGGCGCTATCACGATGCCGGTGTTCAGATGCGGCCCCGGCTCCGGCAGGCAGGTGAAGCGCGGCACCCCCGACAGTGCCACGTTCATCCGGAACGTGCCGGAGGCACAGCGGTAGTTCTGCATGGCGCTTTGGAAATC
>JAICVV010000360.1 GCA_025935155.1 Alphaproteobacteria bacterium | reverse complement strand
GCTTCGTAAGGTTCGAACGACCAGTCATTTTCCTTAAAAGTGCGCCAGCAGACAAATACCAGTCGCCCTTCTCTCGCCAAGGCCGTGCGGATGTTGGCGAAGGCCGCCGGCGGATTGTCGAAGAACATCACGCCGAAACGCGAGAAGGCGAGATCGAACACGGGCTCGAAGTCGTAGGCGGAAGCATCGGCTTCGAGGAAGACGACGTCCGCCATGCCGGCATGCGCCCGGGCGCGCGCCAGCGCCAGATTGGGGGCCGAGATGTCGATGCCGGTCACGGCGCCCTCCGGTCCGATGCGCTCGCGCAGGATCAGCGCCGTGGTGCCGCCGCCGCAGCCGATGTCGAGCACGCGCTCGCCCTCATGCGGCGCCGCCAGCGCCAGCAAGGCTTCGGTGATCAGTCCGAGGTGGTGATCGATGCGGTCCTGTGCCTTCGACCAGCGCTCGCCCGCCGGCCCATTCCAGTACTCGATCTGCTGCGCGTTCGTGGTCATGGATAATAATTACCTGCCGCAACCACCCCTTGTCATCCCCGGCCGAGCGATGCGGCAGCATCGCGAGGGGAAGGGGACCCAGGAGTCGGAAGTCGGAACTCAGATGTCAGAAATCAGAAAAGATGCTCATACAAAGCAATTTGACTTCTGATTTCCGGCGTCTGATTTCTGAATCCTGGGTTCCCTTCCCTCGCATCGCGCGAATTCGCGCGATGCTCGCCGGGAATGACAAGGGAGGGTATGAACAGTGCGGCGCAATTTCGGATATGTATCGGACAATGAAAACGGTCACGCTGGATGTTGCGGACCGCAAGGCCGTATCGCGGCGGACGCTGGATGCGTTTAAGGGACGCAAACAGGGTGCGCGGATCAGCTTCGGTTCGCCAGAGCTTCTCTTCCGCGTCCTCACAATGAAGCGATGGGAGCTGGTGCGTGCGCTGGCCGGCGCAGGGCCGGTTTCAATCCGCGAAGCGGCACGCCGCGTGGAGCGCGACGTGAAGGCCGTGCACAGCGATATTCACGCACTGCTAAACGCCGGTATTCTGCGGCGGACGGAAGATAGCCGCATCGAATTCCCCTTCGATGCCATCCACGTGGATTTCATGCTCCACGCCGCCTAGGCCGGCATCCGGGCCAATTCCTGCGAACGCATTTGCGCCAGGCGTTCGCTGGCGCGTTGCTTGATGGATTCGCTCTTGAGCTGCCCGCAGGCGGCCATGATGTCCCGGCCGCGCGGGGTGCGCACCGGCGAAGCGTAACCGGCGCGGTTCACCACATCGGCGAATTTCTCGATCTGCTCCCAGTCGGAACATTCGTACGGCGCGCCCGGCCACGGATTGAACGGAATGAGATTGATCTTCGCCGGAATGCCCTTGATCGCGCGCACCAGCTCGCGCGCATCCGTCAGCGAATCGTTCACATCCTTCAGCATCACATATTCGAAGGTGATGCGGCGTGCGTTGGAAACACCGGGATAATCGCGGCAGGCCTGCAGCAATTCTGCAATCGGGTATTTCCGGTTCAGCGGCACGATGATGTCTCGCACCTCATCCCGCGCGGCGTGCAGCGAAATGGCGAGCGAGGAGCCGATCTCCTCGCCCGCCCGCTTGATCATTGGCACCACGCCCGCGGTGGAAAGCGTGATGCGGCGCTTGGAAAGCGCCAGCCCATCGCCGTCCGCTACAATGGCCAACGCCGCCTTTACGTTCTCGAAATTGTAGAGCGGCTCGCCCATCCCCATCATCACCACATTGGTGAGTCGGCGGTTTTCGCCGGTGGATGGCCAATCGCCCAGCGCGTCGCGAGCAATCATCACCTGCCCGGCGATTTCCTCCGGCGTCAGATTGCGCACCAGCGCTTGCGTGCCCGTATGGCAGAAGCGGCAGTTCAGCGTACAGCCCACCTGTGAGGAGACGCACAAGGTCCCGCGCCCCGGTTCCGGGATGAACACGGTCTCGAACTCCGCGCCGCCTGTGCCGCGCAGCAGCCATTTGCGGGTGCCGTCATTGGAAATCTGTTCGGTGACGATGTCCGGCCGCGCCAGCGAAAACCGCTCCGCCATCTGGCCCCGAAAATCCTTCGCCAGATTATTCATTCCGCCGAAATCGCGGGCGCCATGAACGTAGATCCAGTTCCACAGCTGGCGCGCGCGCATGCCGACGGCCTTTTCGGGCACGCCGGCGTCTGCCAGCGCCGATTTCAGGCCATCAAAAGACAAGCCGATGAGAGGAGTGAGAGCCATGCGCTCCATATAGGCGGTTTCGCCGCGTTTTGCCTACCGTTCGGCATAGCTGATGCCGACCCAGACCTGCCGCGGCTGGCCGTAGGAAATCACGGTGCCAAGCAGCGGATCGGTGGCTGCGGCCGTCGCGACATTCGCATTGGTCACGTTATCGGCGGCGACATACACCGCGAAGGCATCGGTGATGGCGTAGGAGGCGCGCAGGTCGAGCGTCAAAGCCCCGCCCAGGCGCAAGGTGTTTTGGTCGTCCTCGAACCGCAGGCCTTCCCAGTGAAACTG
>JAICVV010000177.1 GCA_025935155.1 Alphaproteobacteria bacterium | reverse complement strand
AGATTATTCGGGCAATGTGGCGCGCCGGGAGGGAGGCCCGGCGACAGAAACTGCTGCGGGCACGCCTGGCCGAACTGGGCGCCGGAGGCATCGGACAGCGCCCGGCCGATGAGACCAAACTGGTTGCCAGTCGATGCAATAATCGGCACGCCAGCAGCGGCAGCCGCTTCCGACATGTTGACGCCGAACTGCTTGGCGATGGTGCGCTGCATCTCCGCCACGCGGACCTTCAGCATCACCTGCTCGTTGGCCGCAATCTTGATCATGTTCACGACCTTCTTCGGATCGCCGGCGAAACTCGCCGCCAGATCCTGGGCGCGTGTCGACACCGTGGCGCTCGAAACGGTTCCCGACAGCACGACATTGTCGTTCATCGCAGAGACGTGGATGTTCGAGCCCGGAAAGTTGTCGCGCATCATGCTGCCGAGATCGGTCACATCGCGCTCGACGCGGATGTCGATTGTCAGAATTTGATGTCCCGCGGCATCGAAGAAGAATGCGTTGGTCTGCCCGGTTTTCATCGCCAGCAGAAAAATACGCCGCGGTGAGCGCACGACGGCATCGACGATCTCCGGATTGGAAACCAGCACGTCGCGCGCGTCGGCATCCAGCTGAACGAGCGCGGCCTTGCTGAGCGCCAAGGTGATCCGTTGATGGCCTGCGCCGCGGGTCGAGACGTTCAGCACCTTCTGCGGCGCCGGCTCGTGGCTCATTGGGACCCTGGCTGAGGCCGGCGCGGTAAGCGCAGAGGCAGCGGCAATACAAAAGGCAATGACTGCGATACGCATTTGCGTCTCTCCGTTTACCTGGCCTGAACTGGGTTGGTGATTCCCTGGGAATTGCCCGAGGAGGCGATTGCTGTGCCCGCACCGCGGACGAGGCCATAGCGGATGACTGCAACCATCTGATTGTCGTTGTGAGCGGGTTTTTTCTGGATATCGGCCGTGGCGGTATCGCCGAGCGGACGCAGCGCAAGCGAAACGGTTCCCGTAGCGGCGGCCGCATCGACGGCCTCAGCCTGTTGAGGCGACAATTCCAGGGTTGCCGTTTTTGCCAATACCGTTTTTTGGTCCTTGTCCTGCGTGTTGGTCTGATCGACCGCCAGCACGCGCACATAGTGCAGGATTGTGCGTGTTCCGTACGCTCTCGGAGAATCCGAGACCTGTACAGTCAGGAGTACATCGACGCGATCGTTGGGCAGAATGAAGCCACCGGCCCCGGACTCCGTCGTTATTGGAATCGAAACCGCCCGCATGCCGGGAGAAACCGTAGCGCTCATGAAGCCGGCGCCATCCGAATGCACAAACTTGGTGTTCGTAAGCGGCTCTCCCGCAAGCATGGGCGCGCGCGCCACCGTCCCCTTCACGACCTGGTCCGGATTCGGATTGGCATCCTGTGTGATGAAAGTGGAATCGACAGTCGCCTTGGGCCACGCCTGCCAGCGCACAAGATCGGGCGTCAGAGGGCGGCCTGGTTCGATATTGCTTGAGGCGACAAGAACGCCCACGGTCGCAACGCTAACCGCCGGTTGCGCCTTGCTGGTTTCTGTTCCGCCGCTGAGAAATCCGCGTGCGAGCAGCGCGGCAGCTCCGGCGGCCATAGCCGCGAACGCAAGAACGATGATGCGGGATCGGTTCATGGCAGATGTGCTCCTTCGTGTCCCGATACGAGCACAGAATCTTTTATGAAAGGCTTAACAGCGGCGTGTTTGGCGGAGATGTTTTGCGCTTATGCCGCAATGGCGCGCAGCAATTCCGTATGCGGAAGAATTGCGATCGCGGCGGCCGACAGCGCAACGCCGTATGGAATGCCGCCGCGCGGCTCATGCAGGCGATTTATCCAGCCATGCGCTGCCAGCGCCTGCGGCAAAGGCCAGCGCCTTGCGGCAAGGAGCGCCAATGTAAGGGCGCCCCCAAACAGCGACGCGAGCAGAACGTATTGCAGCAGATCGTGCATGCCGAACCAGGCAGCGGCACTAGCGAACAATTTTGCGTCTCCGCCGCCGATATAGCCGGGCGCAAAGAGAAGAAATCCCGCAGCAAGTGCAAGCAGCGCCGCCAGCGCATGATTTCCGTACGCCGCCGCGGTGTACCCTGCGGATATTGCGTACAGCACGAAGGCCAGCAGCAGCGCGACGGAGATGAAGTTGGGAATCGTATAGCTCGCCAGATCCCAGCCCGCCGCGAGAAGCAGCAGGACGACGAACGGTGCCAGAATGAGTACGGACGTGATCATCTCTCATCCTATGTAAAATGCGAACGGCCGCCCCGAGGGGCGGCCGCTGCACAGAGCAACTTTGCTCTTTCCGGCGATTAGGCGCCAGCGCCGTTGAGACCGTTGGCGACCGAGGTGAACTTCGTGTTCAGGTTGGTACCGACTGTGGTCAGCACGGTGATGATCACGACCGAGATGAGCGCAGCAATCAGACCGTATTCGATAGCCGTCGCGCCGGACTCGTCGCGAACGAAGCGGGTAACCAGATTCTTCATAATAGCCTCCTTGTTAGACACCCTAGGACGTCCACAACAGCGGCCAGCGTTTGCACGGCCTCAACCATGGCGTCAGCGGTGACAGTACGCGACAAACTTTAAGGCCGGGTTAGCGCCAAGAGAGTCATTTTGGCATGCATTGTTCCGTCACGGCACGAAAACGCCTCTGGAACGCCGCATAAGAGCCGCACTGTTTATCGGCTGGTAACCGTACCTGTGAAGAGAGCAAGAGAATCGGCATGGTTCACGCTGCAGTGGCGCAAGCGCCCCGAACATTGCTTTCTGTGGAAGGCCGGCGAGAATCGATCTGTGCTTGGCCAGCATCATCGGGCCGCAGCCAAAATCGGATTGTCGCGATGGACACGCCGGCAACAGCAGCGCGCCTGGTTAAGCTCTGCTTAAACGGCGGGCCCTTACCTTCCACGCATGCACGCTCAGAAACGGCTGGCGTTAAATCCAGGGGATGTGTTTCGCATCGTGGCTGTGGCAGTCGCGATCGCGTGGATTGGCATTCTGGCACTCGCATTCGTCCAACATCGCTGGATTCTGGATGCCAACAGCAGCCCTCTTGTAGACGATTTTCTGGAGGTCTGGGTTGCAGGGAAGTTTGTTTTGAAAGGAGCGGCTGCGGCACCGTACGACTGGAAAATCCATCACCTTGCGCAGGCGGCTGCAGTGGGCCACCCGTTTAGCGGATATTTGGGTTGGCTGTATCCCCCGGTGTTTCTGTTGGCCGCCGCGGCCCTTGCGCTGCTTCCATATGGATGGGCATTTGTACTATGGGTGGGGGGAACCTGCGCTCTTTACGTGCCGGTAATTGGCAGGATTGCGCGGACCGGCTGGGCAGCGGTTGTGGCGCTCGCCTCCCCTGCGGCTCTCGCCACCCTATTTGCCGGCCAAAACGGCTTTCTAAGTGGAGCGCTGATCGGAGGCACTCTGCTGTTTTTGGAAACGCAACCGATAGCCGCCGGGATCTTCCTTGGATTGCTCACCTACAAGCCGCAACTGGGGATACTGTTTCCTTTCATCCTGTTGAGCGACAGACGATGGAAGTGCCTTGCCTCCGCGTGTGTGACGGCAACGCTGTGCGTACTTATTCCATATGTTCTTTTCGGCCTCGGGCCATACGCGGCATTCGTTCGCTTTCTGCCGATGACGGAAAGCACTGTTCTCGCCAGCGGTCTGGCGGGATGGAACAAGCTCCAGACGGTTTACGGCCTTGTGAAGTCGATTGGCGGCAGCAACCCGCTTGCCTGGGAATTGCAGGCCGCAGCCGCACTTGTTGCCGCTTGCGCAATCTCATGGATCTGGCGGATGCGGCAGATATCCTACGCACTGAAGGCGGCGGCCCTTTCCGCGGGCGTATTGGCAGCGACACCGTATCTGTATCCTTACGACCTTCCGATTCTGGCCGTACCGCTCGCGTTTCTTTTCCGCGATCGGGCGTTCGACCGGATCGAGTGGGCGGCGTTCGCCGGTTTGGCGCTGGTGTTGTTTAGCTATTTCGCCGTTGTGTTGCCCGTCGGGCCAGTTCTGCTCCTGATAACCGCCGGCATGATCGTCCGGCGTGTCAAGCAAATTAGACCAACGCTCGTTCGCTATGCGTCATCGGCTGCGGTCCCATCAAACCAATCCTCTCAATACACGTGATTTAAGCCTTCCTTTACGACGGAGCGGCTAAGTTCGCGGCGGATTTGGAGAAGGCAAACCACGATGCGCCGCGTACTCACCCCAGCTTTGATTTTCGTTGGAACGATCGCCACCGCATCGGCGGCGGCTCCAGCGGCCAGTCCGCAGCACAAGAGCGCCCAGCCTGTGCTGCGCGCCGCAACAGGCGTTGGAGTTGCTGTATCAGCCAAGAAACCGGCGGCCCATGCTCCCGCTCCGGCCGTAAGCGCCAGGCAGACGGTGGCGAAAGCGAAAAATCCGGCTCCGCACGCCGCGGTCGCAACGATCAAGCCCATGCCAGCGGTTCACAAAAAAACTATTCTCCGTAAGGTCGCAAGCAAAACGCACCGCATGCAAAAACACGTTGCGATGCGCCGGCCTGGCACCGCGATTTCCATTCCGATGGATGAAGTTCGCGTGGTGGCGTTTTCACAGCCTGTTCAGACCGTGTACATTGGAAACCCGTTGATTGCAGACGTGACAATGATCGATTCCAGGCACGCCTTCCTGCTCGGAAAGGGCTTCGGCGCCACCAACATCGTCGCTCTCAATTCCGACGGAAAGCAGGTGGTGAACGATACCGTGAGCGTCTTCGGCCATACAGGAAATCTGGTCATTCTGCATCGCGGCGCCGCCCAGGCGACCTATGCGTGTGCCGGCTCGCGCTGCGAGATCGCGCCGACCCCCGGTGACGACAAGGATTATTACAGCAGCCGCATGGGACAGCTGGCCGATCATCAGGAAGCCGGCATGAAAGCCGCAGCCGCCGGGCGTTAGAGCCAGACTACTCTCGGGGGACCGGATGGGCAGTGTGTCGGACAAGAATTTCCGGCAGCTTATGGTTGGCTGCGCATTAGACATCCAGCGAACCTTTCTCGAACACGTGCCGTTCTACCTGACCGCCCTGTTTTTCGGGGCGGCAACGGTGGTCATCAGCTCCGTCTATCGGGTTCCAATCCCTTTCGACGCCATCGATTCTTTT
>JAICVV010000024.1 GCA_025935155.1 Alphaproteobacteria bacterium | reverse complement strand
TCAGTGAATGCCGCCCCAGACGCGGCGGTAGGAGAGATAAAGCAGGCCGGCAAAGGCAATCAGAAACAACATCACGCCGAAACCGATGCGCTTGCGGTCTTCCATGGTGGGTTCAGCCGCCCAGGAGAGGAACGTCACCACATCGTGCGCCATCTGATCCACCGTCGCCTTGGTGCCGTCGGAGTACGTCACCTGGTTCGGTGCAAGCGGCGGCGGCATCGAGATGTTCCAGCCGTTGAAATAAGGGTTGTAGTACTTGTTCGGCAGCACCTTGAACCCGGCCGGCGGCGTCTGATGGAAGCCCGTAACGATCGAATAGACGTAATTCGGTCCTCCGGTACGCGCCTTCACAATCAGCGAGAGGTCGGGCGGAGCAGCCCCCCCATTTGCCGCCTTCGCCGCATACTCATTGGGGAAGGGCGGCGGAAAATGGTCGGCGGGAATGCCCGGGCGCGTCAGTGGCTCACCGTTTGCGCCGGTGAGTTGCCCTTTGTTGTTGGTGTTGGGCTCCTGCGGAATCTTGTAACCAGCCGCAATCGCTTTCACCTGCGGCTCGGTGAAAAAGCCATCTCCCCCGTTGTCCGAAGACAGCGCATGAAACGATACGCGGTTCAGGCTGTGGCAAGCGGAGCAGACCTCCTTGTAAACCTGAAAGCCGCGCTGCAGCGAAGCGCGGTCGTACATGCCGAACGGCCCATCGAACGACCAGCCGGGATGTTTTGGCGGCAGCGGGCTGGTATCGATAGCGGCGTTCGCACCAGCGGCCGCGAGAAAAAATCCGAGTGTGAGTGCCAACCGGGAGAAGCGCATGTTCGACCTCACTCGGCGGGTGCGTTGACCTGCTCGACACCTGTGCCGGTGACGGAGGTCGCGATGGTGAGCGGCAGCGGCCGCGGAGTTTCCAGCAGCCCAAGCAGCGGCAGGATGAGCAGGAAGTAGGCGAAATAGTAGGCAGTGCCGAGTCGCGCGAAGGGCAGCATGGGAATACCTGTGCCGGGGAACACGGCGTCCGGCCGGTGCGCGCCGAGGTAGCCCAGCAGCAGGCAATCGACAACAAGCGCCCAGAAGAACTGTTTCGCCAGGGGCCGGAAGCGCATCGAGCGCACCCGAGACGTATCGAGCCATGGCACGAACAGCAGGATCGCGAGCGCGCCGAACAACACGATGACGCCGATCAGCTTCTGTGGAATGGAACGCAGCATGGCGTAGAATGGCAGCAGGTACCATTCCGGCACGATCTCCGGCGGCGTCACCAGCGGGTTGGCCGGAACGTAATTGTCGGGCTCCACCAGCGCATTCGGCAGATAGAACACAACAATCGCGTACAGGATCACAAAAAGGCAGAGATAGAAGAGGTCCTTCACCGTGTAATACGGATGGAAGGGCACGGTGTCCTGCGGCCCCCTCACATCGATGCCGAGCGGATTGTTATTGCCCGGCACATGGAGCGCCCAGATGTGCAGCACCACCACGCCCGCGATCACGAATGGCAGCAGGTAGTGGAGCGAGAAGAAACGGTTGAGCGTGGGATCGCCCACCGCGAAGCCGCCCCAAAGCCAGTGCGCGATTGCGGTCCCCACGCCGGGCAGGATTTGATCGATCGAGGTGAAAAGATTGGTGATGACAGTCGCCGCCCAGAACGACATCTGGCCCCAGGGCAGCGTGTACCCAAGGAAGGCTGTGGCGATCATCAGCACATAAATGATGACGCCCAGAATCCATAGCACTTCGCGCGGTGATTTGTAAGAGCCATAGTAGAGGCCGCGGAAAATATGAATGTAAACGGCGAGGAAGAAAAACGACGCGCCGTTGGAATGCATGTAGCGCAACAGCCAGCCATAATTCACGTCGCGCATGATGTTCTCGACGGAATCGAAAGCCATGTTTGCGGCCGGCACATAATGCATTGCCAGCACGATGCCGGTAACGATCTGGATGCCCAGCATGAATGAGAGAATGCCGCCGAACGAATACCAGAAATTCAGGTTCCGCGGTGTCGGGTAGGTTATGATCGTATCGTTCGCCAGCCGCAGGATGGGTAGGCGCGCATCGAGCCAGCGGGTGAACCCTGTCGTCGGAACGTAGGTCGATTGTCCGGCCATGTTTCGCTCCGTCAGCCGATCTTGATCTTGGTGGGACTCAGATAAGAGTACGGCGGAATGTACATGTTTTCCGGCGCCGGACCTTTGCGGATTCGTCCTGCCGTGTCGTACTGCGAGCCATGGCAGGGGCAGAGATAACCGCCGTAATCGCCCTCGTGATCGAGCGGAATGCAGCCCAGATGCGTGCAGATACCGATCATGATCAGCCACTCCGGCTTGAACATGCGGTCCTGATCGGTGGCGGGGGCGCTATCCGGGAGGTTGGCGTTGCGCGCGAGTTGGTCGGGAAGGCTGGAGACCGGTACCGCACGGGCTTCGGCAATCTCTTTTGGGGTCCTGTGCCGCACGAAAACCGGCTTGCCGCGCCACATCACGGTGACCTGCTGGCCTGCCTGAACGGGCGAAAGGTCGAACTCGACAGAGGACAGCGCCAGCACCGCGGCTGACGGGTTCATCTGGTCGATAAGCGGCCAGGCTAGCAGGCCCAGCCCAACGGCGCCCGCGGCCCCCGTCGCGATGTATATGAAGTCGCGGCGTGTCGGTTCGTCCGCTGTCGTGGTTGCCACAGAGATCACCCTTGAATCAGGCGCGCCGGGGTGGAGGGATACTCACGCGCGCAGGCCCCCGGTAAATCCCTGCGCGGGTCGATTTGCGGGCGCAAAATAGTGAGTCGGGTGTGGGGGGTCGTCGCGGCACGATGCCGCAGAAATCCGGCCGATTCCACGAAGCGTCTCAGCATTCGATCACAGCAAGATGCCCCTGCGCCGCGTAGTCGAGCAACGCGCGGTCCCTTGTGATCACCGTAAATCCATATTCACGGGCAGTCGCCGCGATGATCCGATCGGCAGGATCGCCCACCAAATTCCCGGGCAAGAATGAAGATTCCAGCAACACACGCGGTGGCATTTCAGCCAACGTGATCTGCGGCAACGCAAGAAGCAGATTCAGCCACCTTTGCGGGGAGTACGGGGAGATGAATTTGCCCTTTTTGGCTTTGAGGCCGATTTCCCAGCCGGTGATGGGCGATACGAAAACCGTTTCCCGTCGATCAGAAGCTTCATCGATCGCATCGACTGCTGTTGGGCGCATTTTATCGTTGGCCATCACCCATAGCGCGGCACAGCTATCGAGCAGAAGCGGCCGGCTCATTTCTTCCAGCTCGTCATGCCCTGCTCAATCTGATCCCAATCCTCATCCATCTCCTTCTCGATCTCGGCCCATTCCTCATCCGTGAACATGGAAGTGGTGGGATCGTAGCCCGGCGCGAATGTGAATGTGCCTTTCAGCGCGCCAAACAACGGCGAACGGCGTGGTTTTTTTTCGCCTGCTTCCGGGTATGTGAATTCCTTGGCTGACTCAGCCATTCCCCGGGGTCTTGCCGAACCTGATATCCGTCTGAACACCAATTTTCTCGCAGCCGTATCCACCTGCTCGGTTCGGTATCCGGCATCCAGCCACACCTGTGTCATCACGTTATTGGAGGTGCTGTTGCTCCACCACGCCTGATGCTTTTGCGAGCTGGGCAGCTTTGTGCCAACCACCCCTTCTATTTCCGCAAAGGTCATTGGAACTTGATCGTGGCCCTGTTCTCGCAAATAGGCACCCAATCGATCATATTTGCCCATGGAATTGCCTCTATCTTCGTGTTCCTATAAAGGAAATTTCCTATTATGTCAACAGTTGCATCTGTTCAGCAACAGAAAGCGGCGGCGTGGTTCGGGGAGCTGCGGGACCGGATTTGCGCCGCGTTCGAGGCGATCGAGGGCGAGTACAAATTCGGCCAGCTTTCGGAAAAGCCCCCCGGCAGGTTCCAGCGGAAGGCCTGGGAGCGTCCTTCCGAGAGTGGCGAAGACTACGGCGGCGGAGAAACAAGCATTCTGCGCGGGCGAGTGTTTGAAAAGGCCGGCGTGAATATTTCCACGGTTTACGGCAACTTCGGGCCCGAGTTCGCGAAACAGATCCCGGGCGCTGCGGAAGACCCCCGCTTCTGGGCCAGCGGGATTTCGGTGGTGGTTCACCCGCAGAACCCCCACGTGCCGGCCGTTCACATGAACACCCGCCATATCGTCACCACGAAGGGATGGTTCGGCGGCGGCGCCGATCTCACGCCCGTGTTTCCGAACGACGGGGACGCTGAGGATTTCCACGCCGCGCTAGAGCACGCCTGCGATGCTCACGATCCCGGCTATTATCCCCGATTCAGGAAATGGTGCGACGAATACTTCTTCCTGCCCCACAGGAATGAGCCGCGCGGGGCCGGCGGCATCTTCTTCGATTATCTCGACACCGGGGATTGGGAGAGCGATTTCGCCTTCACTCGCGACGTGGGGCTGGCATTTCTCGACATTTATCCCCAAATCGTCCGGAGGCGGATGGGGCAGCCGTGGACCGAAGCCGAGCGGGAGCATCAGCTGGTGCGGCGCGGCCGTTATGCGGAGTTCAATTTGCTGTACGACCGGGGCACCCAGTTCGGGCTGAAAACGGGGGGGAACGTGGACGCCATTCTAATGAGCCTGCCGCCCGCCGTCCGCTGGCCATGAGCTGAGGGGCGAGGCCGGCGTTGTTCGATTTCTTGTCTCCCGCACTGGCCGCCCTGCTTCAGGTCATCCTCATCGATATTGTGCTGGCGGGCGACAACGCGGTCGTCATCGGCCTTGTTGCGTCGCGGGTGCCCAAAGCGAGCCGCAAACGGGTGATCTTCTGGGCGCTTGTGGTCGCGGTGGTCCTGCGGATCATTCTGGCTACCATCACCGCCACGCTTCTCGACATCATTGGCCTCACCTTCGCAGGCGGCCTGCTGCTGCTCTGGGTGACATGGCGGCTATGGCGCGAAATCCGCCATGCCGAAGAAAAGAAAGTCGATCTCCAGAAAATTCGGGATGCCGGGGATGAAGCAGAAGACGGGCAGCCCGGCGTTACATTACGCCGCGCCATCTTCCAGGTTGCGCTTGCCGATCTGTCAATGTCGCTGGACAATGTGCTGGCCGTCGCCGGCGCGGCGATGGATCACGTCTGGGTGCTGACGATTGGCCTGCTCCTTTCCATCGCCCTGATGGGAATTGCCGCCACCATGATCGCGAACCTGCTTCAGCGTCATCCCTGGATCAGCTATGCCGGGCTGATTATCGTTCTGTATGTCTCGATCCGCATGGTCTGGCTCGGCGGAATGGAAATCTACCACGCGCAGGATGATACGATGCGGGACAACCGTGCTGCTTCTACGCTGGTCCTGAGCGCGCGATAATTTTGCAGCTTCAATACGCGACGGCTTGCACGACCGCCTTGAGACGTTGGGCCAACGAGGATTCGTCTTCGGTGAAGTCGGAATCGATCCACCATTGCTCCATTTCGCCGAGAATGTGCCCGACCAGCGGCCCTTGCGCGACACCGGCATTCATCACGTCTCGGCCTGAGAGCGGGAAGACAGGACGCTTCCACGCATCCGCCATCGCCAGTAGCGCACGCCATTGAACCGCGTTCGAGTCTTTCGGATCTTCCGCCCAAGCAAGCCGCACGCGATCTCTGACGCGCTGTAACCCAAGGCGATAGAGCAGCTTACGCGCCTCACCGGGTGACAGGTCGCTCGCGATCTTTTCGTCAGCCGCCGCGAGGTCATGCAGCCGCTCGCGATCTACATTGGACAATTTCAGGCGATCCGACACCGCATGCGCCGCGGCGATGTCGTCCGGCAGCATCGCCGCCAGCCGGAGCACAGCATCGGGTGCAAAGAAATTGGCGCGGTCGATTTCGGCCAGTTTTTCCAGCCGCGGGTGCTCCAAGCCCGCAGGCAAGATTTCGGCGAGAATGCCCGAGGCCGCCATCACCTGAAGAACAGGGACAGGATTCTCCGCTTCCAGAAGCTTCAGCATCTCCTTTTGCAGGCGCTCGCCGGAAAGTCTCGCGATACCGCCCTTTTCCGCTGTGGAGGCGCGCAATGCGTCTGCATCGAGATCGCCGCGACCGTACCAGGCGTGAAAGCGGAACAGCCGCAGGATGCGCAAATAGTCTTCGCGAATGCGGGTGACCGGATCACCAACGAAACGAATGCGTTCAGCCTGCAAATCTGCCAGCCCGCCGAAATAGTCGAACACCTTGCCATCCGGAGTGGCGTAGAGCGCGTTGATGGTGAAGTCGCGCCGCGCGGCGTCTTCCTTCCAGTTGCTGGTAAAGGCCACGGTGGCACGGCGGCCATCGGTGCTCACATCGCGGCGCAAAGTGGTAATCTCGAACGGCTTGCCATTGGCAATAGCGGTGATGGTGCCGTGCTCAATTCCGGTTGGCACGGCGCCAAGCCCCGCCGCTTGCAAACGCCGCATCACCTCCCCGGGCATCAGGGGCGTAGCAATGTCGATGTCGGTCACGTGGCGATGCATCAGCGCGTTGCGCACCATGCCTCCCACAAACCGCACCTCGCTGCCGTCACTCGTCAGCGCACCAATCACCGCGCGGGTTTCCGGCGCGGTCATCCATGGTTCGCGCGCCGGATTGAGCTTCACGGCGAACGATCCTTTTCCACATGGCCGGGCACGATCCTCCCGTTCACCACATGCGGCGGCACATAGCGGCCTTGCGTACTTTCACCTTCCGTCAGCCCGACATAGATGAAGCTGGCCGCCACCAAGGCGAGTCCGCTGATGAAAAGAACAGTCCATGGCGTGTCATGTTGGGGTACAATGGAACGCGCGCGCGACAGCAACAGGTACGCGCCGTAAATCGCAAACGGTACCGCGAACAGGAGCGCGCGAAGCAGCAGGACCCGAATCATTCCGCCAGCAGTTTATCGGCAAAGTTCACCAGAATCCCCGCCGTCGCGCCCCAGATATAATGGACGCCATAGGTGAAGGCGTAGAACTGCCGCTGACGGCCCTGCCATTCCATGCTGCGGCGCTTGCGATTGGCGGGATCGATCAGGAAGCCAAGCGGCACTTCGAAGATTTCTTCCACCTCGTTGGGATCTGGTACGAGGGCGAATCCCTCTTTCAACAAGCCGACGACGGGCAGGATCGCAAAGCCGGTGCCGGTTTCGTAGCAGTCAAGGAAACCGGCAATCTCAACAAAATTGGCGTCAATGCCCGTTTCCTCCCCCGTCTCGCGCAGCGCAGTCCGGACGAGAGAAGGATCGTCCGCATGCATACGGCCGCCGGGAAAACTCACCTGTCCGGCATGGCGGGACAAATGGGGGGTGCGGCGTGTGAACAACACGGCCGGTTCGGCGCGAACGACGATCGGAAGCAGCACGGCGGCCGGCGCGAGTTCGCGGGCGCCGCCGGGCCGGGCATCCGGATTGAGATCGTAATCGCTGCGCACGGGCGCCAGCGAAATCGTGGGCGGTTCCGCAGACAGGCGCGCGCGCAGGAATGAACTGTCGCCTCGGCCGATTTCCGCCACAGCCCTCGATATATTCACGCGGGTCTCGCCAGCGGGAAGAATTGTCCGCCGCTCCAGACGCCGAGATAATCCGAAAACTCGCCATTGCCTGGCGCAGCTATATCGGCCAGTTGATAAAACACGTTGCGGCCGATGCGTGCCTCCAGACCAGAACGAATGTGAATGTACGGCGAGGGCTCCCCGGTTTCGCGCGCGAATTCCACGCGCAGGAGATTTGCTTTCCCGGCGGTCACCACATCGCCGACATTGGTGGTGAACTGCAATCGTTGATCCCGTCCCGTGCCTCTCACCTCTAGCAGCACGGCGGTGAACGGCGCATCGTCCACACGAATCCGCATCTTCTCCGCCGGTGTTACCAGGTAGAAGCCGTCAGCTTCCTTTCGCAGAATGGTCGAAAACAGCCGCACCAGTTCGCGGCGGCCGATGGGTGTGCCCTGATGAAACCAGGTGCCATCGCGGGCAATGCGGATATCGATCTCGCCGCAATGCGCCGGGTTCCATTTCTCCACCGGCGGAAGCTTGCGGCCTTCCGCCAATTCGCGCTGGAGGCTCGCCAATCCCAGCAGAGGTTTAGGCATAACGGTCACGTAATCCGGCCTCACGGCGTTGTGCGGCGCCAGCGGCGGCCGCAAAAGCCCTTTGCGGTTGCGCCGCCACCTGTCGAAATGCCATGAAGACGGCGCGCCGCGTGTTCCGAAGAAGATAGGTGGCGGCCGGCGCATCGGCAACGAAGGATCGCGTTAGCGGCGCACAATGGACGAGTTGATGTCGGAAGCCGAAATTATTGACAGACGAGATGAGGAAGATGCCGTGGCGCGTGCGCGCCGCATCGCGGAACGATTCGGGCGCGTACGCGAAGCGGTAGGCCACGTCATTCTGGGGCAACGCGAAGTCATAGATCAAACGCTCATCACGCTGCTGGCCGGCGGGCACGGTTTGCTGATCGGCGTGCCGGGACTGGCCAAGACGCGCCTGGTTGAAACGCTTGGCATCGTGCTTGGCATGGGCTGGAAGCGCATCCAGTTCACGCCGGACCTTATGCCAGCGGACATTGTGGGCTCGGAAGTGCTGGAGGAAGACGAAGGCGGGCGGCGCTCGTTCCGTTTTATTCGAGGGCCGGTATTCACGCAGCTGCTGATGGCGGACGAAATTAACCGCGCCAGCCCGCGGACGCAATCTGCGCTGCTGCAGGCAATGCAGGAGCGCTACGTGACCATCGCGGGACAGCGCCACGATCTGCCCTCGCCCTTTCATGTGCTCGCCACGCAAAATCCTCTGGAGCACGAAGGCACCTATCCGCTGCCGGAAGCGCAACTCGACCGCTTTCTGTTGCAGATCGATGTGAACTACCCCGATGAACAAGCCGAGCGGCGCATGCTTATCGCCACCACGTTCGGCGAGGAAACCCCGCCGCAGGCGATCTGCACGCCGGACGATCTCGTCGAAGCACAGCATCTGGTGCGGCGGCTGCCCGTGGGCGAGAAAGTGGTGAATTCCGTGCTGCGGCTGGTGCGTGCGGCGCGCCCGGACGAAAACGGCGCCAAGGAATTCCGTGACCTGATTTCATGGGGGCCGGGGCCGCGTGCCAGCCAAGCCTTCATGCTGGCGATCCGCGCCAAGGCGCTGATCGAAGGCCGCTTCGCTCCGTCCACGGACGATGTGGAAGCGCTGGCCGGTCCGGTGCTGCGGCACCGCATGGCGCTGAATTTCTCGGCGCGCGCGCATGGCACGACGGTCAGCAGCGTGATCGACCGGCTGTGCCGGACATATCTTTGAGCTCTTCGTCCGCCTTGGACGCGCGCCACAACACCAGAGCGGCCGGTATCCCGGAGCAGGCAGAGCAGCTTGGGGCCACGCTGCCGCCATTGTTGGTGGAAGCAGAACGGCTTGCCAATTCCGTGAGTGTTGGTGTGCACGGGCGTCGCAAGGCCGGCATGGGCGAGAGCTTCTGGCAATTCCGCCGTTACGCGCCGGAAGATCCGGCAACGGCCGTCGATTGGCGGCAATCCGCCAAATCGCAGCACCTGTTTGTGCGCGAGCGCGAATGGGAGGCGGCACAAGCGGTGTGGTTCTGGCGGGACGCCTCGCCGGCCATGCGATTCAAATCGCAATTCGCAACGGTGACGAAGATCGATCGCGCCACGGTGCTGGCGCTAGCCCTGGTATCGCTGCTGGTGCGCGGCGGCGAACGGGTGGCACTCTTGGGCGGCACGCATGCGCCGCTTTCCGGGCGCAACAGTCTGCGCCGGATCGCGCACGAACTGATCGATCTGCCTCCTCGCGAACAAGCATTGGCCCCGGAGGGACAAATTTCCCGCAGGAGCCAGTTTGTCTGGTTCAGCGATTTCCTTTCGCCGCTGAAACAGGTGGAATCATCGATGCGCCGGTTGGCAGGTGCGGAGCTTTCCGGCCACCTCGTGCATATTATTGATCCGGCGGAAGAGGATTTTCCGTTTCAAGGACGCACACGCTTTGAAGCACTGACAGGCGGCGAGCACGCGCTGTTCGGCCGCGCCGAATCGATACAGGCGACCTACCGGGATCGATTCAAGGCGCATGCTGAAGTCGTCGCCGCGCTAGCGCGCCGGTTCGGCTGGAGCTATCTCGCACACCGTACAGACAAAAGTCCCGACCTCGCTCTGATTGCGCTTTACGCCGCGATCGGCGGCGACATTGCGCAGCGTACCGCCTGATGTTTGCGGGATTGAGTTTCACAACGCCATGGGTATTGGCCGGACTGATGGTGCTTCCGGCGATCTGGTGGCTCTTGCGCGTCACGCCGCCCGCGCCGCAGCGCGTGCTTTTCCCGCCATTGCGTTTGCTGCGCGGTCTTACAGCATCCGAAGAAACACCGGCGCGCACACCATGGTGGCTGCTGCTTCTCCGCATGATTGTGGCGGCCTTGATCGTCGTTGCGTTGGCCGATCCGATTTTGGGCGCAGCGCCGCCGTGGCGCGGCTCCGGCCCTCTCATTCTGTTTGTGGACAATGGCTGGCCTGCGGCGCACGCATGGACCGATCGCGAAACGGCGATCTCCGATGCGCTGGGCAACGCCGCACGCGCCGTACGTCCCGTCGCCATTGTGCCTACGGCAACGGCGAACGCACCGGCCATCACGCTGCTCGATGCCGGCAAGGCGATGCGCACCGCCCGCGATCTTGCGCCGGAGCCGTGGTTGCCGGATCGCAGCCGAGCGGTTGCCGCACTGGGCAAGGCCCATTTCGAGGGCACGCCGCAGATTTTCTGGTTGAGCGACGGCCTCGATTACGGCGAATCGAACAAGATTGCGGAGGCGCTCGGCAAACTGGGTCATCTCACCATTTTCGCGGACCCGGCTGGCAAAGTGCCTTTGGCCCTTAAACCGGAAGCCAATCAGGCGGATGGATTCAAGGCGACTGTCATTCGTTCGGGCGGCGCTGGCGAGCGGCAAGGCGACGTGCTGGCCTTGGGGGATCGCGGCGAGACGCTCGCCACCGCGCCGTTCCGCTTTGCACGCGGCGCCCACACCGCCACGGCAAAACTCCGCCTGCCGCTGGAAGTGCGGAATGAAACGCAGCGCATTGCTATCGCGAATGAAGATTCGGCCGGCGCAGTGCGCCTGCTGGATGTGGGCTCAAAACGTCGTGCCGTCGGACTCGTCTCCGCCAGTAATCTGGAGAACGAGCAGCCGCTGTTGTCCGATGTGTACTATCTCGAACGCGCGCTCTCGCCCTACGCAGAGGTGCACAAGGGCACCATTGAAGACGCGATAAGCCGCAATGTCTCGGTGCTGGTGCTGGCCGACATTGGCAAGATCGCCGGCGCCGATCATGACCGCGTCGCGAAATTCGTCAGCAATGGCGGCGTGCTGGTGCGCTTCGCCGGCGGCCGCATGACGGAAGGCGCCGATGACCTCGTGCCGGTGCGGCTGCGCACCGGCGGCCGCTATCTGGGCGGAGCACTGGCGTGGGCGACGCCGCAGCATCTTGCACCGTTCCCCGACGCAAGCCCGTTCCGCGGGCTTGCCATCCCGCGCGAAGTGACCGTGTCGCGGCAGGTGCTCGCCGAACCATCCGTCGAGCTCGGCGACCGCACCTGGGCACGCCTCACCGATGGAACGCCGCTCGTTACCGCCGTACAACGCGGCAGGGGATGGATTGTGCTGTTCCATGTGACGGCGAGTCCGTCGTGGTCGTCGCTGCCGCTCTCCGGATTGTATGTCGATATGTTGCGGCGGCTGCTCGATCTCTCAGGTGGCGCGCGGCCTAGCGAACTCGGCGCGGATGCCAACGCCGTATTCGCGCCTGTGAGCACGCTGGACGGTTTCGGCCGCTTGCAGAAGCCGCCGGCAGAAGCCTTGCCGATTCACGGCGCGCAGCTGCGGCACACGAAACCGTCCGCCGTCCACCCGCCGGGCTTCTATGGCGTCAGCGGCAGTGAAGTTGCGCTGAATGCGATCGATGCGAACACGACGCTCACGCCCCTTAGCGAAGCGGGTGTGAGCGCGCGCGGCTACAACGGCAGCGCCGCGAAAGCGTTGCAGGCACCGCTGCTGGCATTCGCGCTGCTGTTGTTGTTTGTTGACGTGATCCTCTCCTTGTGGATGCGCGGCTATCTTGCGAATGCGCGGCGCTGGCTTCCCGCCGGAACGGCCGCGCTCCTGCTTCTCGCACTCGTGTCGGTTCCGAATGCGCGCGCGGAAGACCTTTCGTTCGACATGCAGGCGGCCCTGGACACGCGCCTCGCCTATGTCATCACCGGCGTGCCCGATGTGGATCAGATGAGCAAGGCGGGGCTTACCGGCCTCGGACTCTATCTCAAAGCGCGTACCTCCTACGACCCCAAAGAGCCCATCGGTGTCGATCTGGAGAAAAACAACCTCGCCTTCTTCCCGCTGCTGTACTGGCCGATGGATACGCGCGAAAAAAATCTCTCGCCGCAGGCGCTCGCCAAGATTGCCGACTACATGCGCAACGGCGGCACCATTCTAATCGACACGCGCGATGGCGGCTCCGGCGGCGGCGCAAATTCGCCCGGGCAGCAGACGCTCCGCCGCCTGATCGGCAAGCTCGATTTGCCGCCGCTGCAGCCGGTACCGCAGGATCATGTGCTGCGGAAATCCTTTTACCTGCTGCAGGATTTTCCCGGCCGCTGGGACAACACCAAAGTTTGGGTGGAAGCTTTGCCGCCGCCCGATCCGGATGCCGGACCGGCGCCGGCACGCGGTGGCGACAGCGTTTCGCCCGTCATCATCGGCGGCAACGATTGGGCGTCTGCCTGGGCCGTCGATGCGTCCGGCCAGCCGATTGCGGATGTATCCGGCGGCGATCAGCAGCGCGAGATGGCGGTGCGCTTCGGCATCAATGTCGTGATGTACGCGCTCACCGGCAACTACAAAACCGACCAGGTGCACGCCCCGGCGCTGCTCGAACGCATGGGGCACTGACGTGCATTACGCGCTCGATTTCGCTCCGCATGTTTCGCTGGCGCTGCTGTGGATCCTCCTTGCCATCGCCATTGCGCTGACAGGCCTTGCGCTTGCCTTGCGCGCGCCCGGCGCCTGGGCGCGGGGGCTGGCGCTCGCCATCGTGCTGCTGGCGCTCGCCAATCCGCTGATGGTGAAGGAAAGCCGGCAGGGGTTGCCGGATGTGATCGCGCTGATCGTCGATCGTTCGCAGAGCATGGATATTCGCGGCCGCCGGGCTCAGGCAGATGCCGCAGCCGAGCAAATCCGCAAAACCCTCGCCGCCGACAAATCGCGGGAGGTACGCCGCGCGGAAGTCACCACCCATCCGGGCGAAGATACCGGCACGCAATTGTTTGCGGCCGTCCAAAACGCGCTGGCCTCCGCGCCGCGCGACCGCATCGCCGGC
>JAICVV010000367.1 GCA_025935155.1 Alphaproteobacteria bacterium | reverse complement strand
CCTTTCGGTCACCGGCCGCTGGTGCGACCACCATTTCTGCTTCACCTGGCGCGATGAGCTGCAGTCCCTGCACCTATCCTCAGCCTTCGCTATGCGGGTGGAAGGAAAGCGGCGCACAGAAGTCGCCAACCTGCTGATGTATGTGAACGCCAAACTGTGGCTCGGGCACTACGCTCTCTGGCCGGAGGATGGAAGACTGGTATTTCGCCACGCCATGATCTTCCCAGAAGCCCACGCCAGCGCCGCGCAATGCGAATCGCTGCTTCACCTGGCCGTGGAGGCCTGCGAGCACTACTACCCGGCCTTTCAATTTGTGTTGTGGGGCGGCAAGACCGCCGAGGAAGCGGTGGCGGCCGCGCTGCTGGAGTGCGCCGGGCAGGCGTGACCGCTCCCGTCATTCTGGCCGGTGCCGGCCGCATGGGTGGCGCGCTGCTGAAGGGCTGGATCGAGCGCGGCATCGGACCGTTGCTCGTTGTCGAGCCGAAACCTTCCGCTTGGTTGCGTAGCCTCGCAAAAGCCAAGTCCATCACTTTGCACGGAAGTCCAACAGAAATTTCCGCCCACGCGCGGGCCTGCGTGGTTGCGCTGAAGCCGCAAGTGCTCACGGCAGAAGCAGCAAAATTCCGGGACATTGCGCAGTCGGGCGCACTGATGATTTCGATTGCCGCGGGCACGAACATCCGTTCCATGCGCAAGGCCTGGGGACGAAACACACGAATTCTTCGCGCCATGCCGAACACTCCCGGCGCTATCGGCAAGGGGATTTCCGCACTTTATGCGCCGGCCAACATCAGAACGGCGGACCGGAAGCTGGCGCAGCGACTCCTTGCTGCGCTGGGCGAAACGTTGTGGGTCACTCGTGAATCGCTGATCGATTCCGCGACCGCCGTTTCGGGATCGGGCCCGGCCTATGTTTTCCTGCTGGTCGAAGCACTCGCAGAAGCGGCGCGCGCCGAAGGCCTTCCGCAATCCGCGGCAGACAAATTGGCCCGCGCAACGATCACCGGCGCCGGCGCTCTGCTGGAAGCCGATGATCGCGATCCTGCCGAACTTCGCAAAGACGTGACCAGCCCCAACGGCACCACTGAGGCGGCCCTGCGCGTGCTTCTCGCCTCCAATGGCCTCAAGCCGCTCATCGCCCGTGCGGTGCGAGCAGCGCGGCAGCGTGCCAACGAACTCGGCGCGTAAATCAAATCGGCAGGCGGATGGCGGCCTGTAGTCCGCCCATACTGCTTTCTCTCAGAACGAGGTCGCCGCCATGCGCGCGCGCAATATCCCGCGCAATGGCAAGGCCCAATCCCGAGCCGCCTGCCTGGAGATTGCGGCCCTGATCCAGGCGATGAAACGGCCGGAACGCTTCCTCGCGGCGCTCTTCCGGAATTCCGGGCCCGTCGTCATCCACCAGAATTTCCATATGCGTCCCATTGCGTTTCAAGGTGACATCGACCTGCTTTCCGTATTTGAGCGCATTGTCGATCACGTTCGTCGCGCAGCGCTTGAGCGCATGCCGCCGCACCCAAAGGCGGATATCGGACTGGGTGGCGAGTTTCAGCCGTTCGGGTGCGGCCCGCCGCGCTTTCGCGGCCGCAGCAGCAGCCTCCTTCACCACATCGGCGAGATCGGTTTCCTGCGATTCCTCGCCGCCTTCACCGCGCGCAAAATCGAGATACTCATTCAGCATGTGTTCCATTTCGGCGATGTCCTGCCGGAGCGCTTTCACCTCCCCGCCGTCACCCATCATGGCCAGTTCCAGCTTGAGGCGCGTAAGCGGCGTCTTCAGATCGTGGCTGACCCCGGCCAGCATTTCGGTGCGCTGCGTGACGTACCGGTCGATCCGCTCGCGCATGGTGATGAAGGCTTGCGCTGCGCGGCGCACTTCGATGGCCCCGTAAGGCTTGAAGTCCGGCACCGCCCTGCCCTTGCCGAAACTTTCTGCCGCCTTTGCCAACTGTTCGATGGGACGGACCTGGTTGCGCAGAAACAGAATAGCGACTCCGAGCAGCACCAGCGAAGACCCGACCATCCACAGAATGAACACATCAACGTTCGAGGCGACGAGCCGCTGGCGTGGAATTCGCAGCTGCAGCAGCCCATCCTTCACCTGAACCATGACCTCGACGAAGGCGCCGACCGATCGCGAGGTGAAGGGGCGTTTGCCACCCAACTGCTTCTCGAACATCAGCGTGACGGCATCCTTTAGATTGCCGAACACATGACGGTACGGCCGTTCAAGCCGCTGACCGGGAATGACCGATATGCCGAAGCCGAGACTGCGCGCGGCCATGTCGAGCAGCGCCTTGCGCTCCGGCCCGGGAGGATATTTCTCCTCCAGATTGGTGAGAAACACGACATCCGCGGCAGCACCCCGGCCCATGCGCGCGAGCATGACGTCGTAATGCCGCTCGAAAAAAATGTAGGTGACGATCCCCTGAAGAATCACCACCGGCGTGACAATG
>JAICVV010000453.1 GCA_025935155.1 Alphaproteobacteria bacterium | reverse complement strand
GGATGCAAAAGGGCGTTCGTCGCTGGATGGTTTGTGGGCGGTGGGCGAGTGCGCCTCCACCGGGCTGCACGGCGCGAACCGCCTTGCTTCCAATTCTCTGCTGGAAGCGCTGGTGTTCGGCGCCCGCGTTGCCGAAGATGTTCGCGCCAATAACGCGCCGCGCACGCACAGCGGACTGCCCCCGCCACCACAGCATTTCGCGCTGACACCTCCGCCAAAGCGCTTGCGCGAAGTAATGAGCTGCCGGCTCGGACTTGAACGCGATGAAAACGGCATGCGCGAAGGACTGGCCAGCATAAATGCAGTGGAGCGCGCCGCCAACGGGGAGCCATTGCTGCTCAACATGACCGCCGCCTCGAAACTGGTGGCGGCGGCCGCGCTGATGCGGCGTGAAAGCCGCGGCGCCCACTTCCGCAGCGACTATCCGCAGACGGACAAAGCGTTTGCCCGCAACGTTCTGACACTCGCCGATGCGGAGCGGATCGGGGCAAGCGTCGGCTCAGATGAGCGCCTGCGCGCACACCTATGACCCCGCTCGCGCTTTCTTTTATCCGGCCGCCCGAAGCGGTGCTGATCGAACCGATCATTCGGCGTGCGCTGGAAGAAGATCTAGGCCGTGCCGGCGACATTACTTCCGAGCTGATTGTTCCGGCAGACAGGATTGCCAAGGCCCGGCTGGTAACGCGCAAGTCTGGCGTGGTTGCCGGCCTGATTGCGGCGGAGTGCGTCTTCCGGTTACTCGAAAGCTCAACCGAATTTCATTGCGAACTGCCAGATGGCTCCGCTGCTGCGGCCGGCGCTGTGCTCGCGACCATCGAAGGTCCGGCGCGCGCCATCCTCACCGCCGAGCGCGTGGCGCTCAACTTCGCCGGTCATCTCTCTGGCATCGCCACCGCCACACGCGCCTTGGTAGATGCGGTTGAAGGCACGCGTGCCAAAATCGTCGATACGCGCAAGACCACACCCGGCCTGCGCATTCTCGAGAAATACGCTGTGCGCTGCGGCGGCGGTTTCAATCACCGCTTCGGCCTCGACGATGCAGTGCTCATCAAGGACAATCACATCGCGGCGGCGGGTTCCCTCGGCGAAGCCGTGCGGCGCACACGCGAAGGTACTGCGCATATGATAAAGATCGAAGTAGAGGTGGATACGCTGGTCCAGCTTGAAGAGGGACTGTCGCTCCATGTCGACACGATCCTCCTCGACAATATGAGCCTCGAAGACTTGCGCCTTGCGGTGGCAATGGCGAACGGCCGCGCCGTGCTGGAAGCATCCGGCAATGTGACTCTCTCAACGGCTCGGGCCATCGCTGAAACTGGCGTGGACTACATCTCTTCCGGCGCGATCACCCACTCTGCGCCCAGCCTGGACGTAGCGCTGGATTTCTGACTTGTGACCTCACTCCGTCCCCATACCGTAGGGGGCGAGGGGACTCACCCCCGCTGACGCATCAGGCGGGCTTTGTCGCGCTGCCAGTCGCGCTGCTTCTCGGTCTGCCGCTTGTCGTGAAGTTTTTTGCCGCGCGCCACGCCCAGCTCGCATTTCGCCACGCCCTTGGGCGTGAAATACACGCGCAGCG
>JAICVV010000368.1 GCA_025935155.1 Alphaproteobacteria bacterium | reverse complement strand
ATCACCGCCTATGCGCATGCGGAAAAGCTGCTGGTTTCGGCCGGCGATCGGGTCGGTCGCGGCGATGTGATCGGCTACGCCGGAAAAAGTGGCGGCGTGGGCACGCCACAGCTGCATTTCGAGATCCGGAAAGGCACCAAACCGGTCGATCCGCGGCCTCTCATGATGTCCGGCCGCGAGAGCTGAGCTTTCCGTTGCAAAGCGGAACTTCGCCGCTATAGTCCGCGCGCCTTTGCCAAAAGGGCAAGGGATTCCCAGATATTTCCGGGTATAACACGCGCATTCGGACGCCATGCAGGACCTTCTCACCAGCCCCTTCGTACCCCTCATTTTCGTGCTGGTGGTCATGTATTTCCTGCTGATGCGGCCCCAGCAGCAGCGGATGAAGCAGCTGCGGACCTCGATTGCGAATATGCGCCGGGGCGACACGGTGATCACCGCGGGTGGCCACATCGCCACTGTGTCCAAGCCGGTGAAGCCCGAGGATGAGCACGTCACCGTGGAAATCGCCGACGGCGTCCACACCAAGGTGCTCAAGAACACCATCAGCGAAGTCCGTCCCAAGAATCAGCCGGCGAACGACAAGGAATAGCCATGCTGCAAATTTCCACATGGCTGCGCGTTGTGATCGGCATTGTGCTGCTCGGCGGTTTGCTGATTGCGCTGCCCAACGCACTACCGGAGAATGTGCGCGCGAAGATGCCGCACGTTCTGCCCAGCGGCACGGTCGCGCTCGGCCTCGATCTGCAGGGCGGTTCCTATCTGCTGGAAGAAGTGGAGCTGGATCAGGTCCAGAAGGAGCGGCTGGAGTCGCTGATGGGCGACATCCGCATCGGCCTTCGCAAGGCGCGCATCGGCTACACCAATCTGGAAGCGCGTGGCGACACGGTTTCGGTGCAGATTCTCGATCGCGCCCACTACGCCGATGCGGTCAATATCCTCAAAAATCTGAACCCCACCACCGGCGGATCGCTGCTGGGCGTGGGCCAGCGCGCCTATGACTTCAAGGAGCTGGGCAACGACAGCGTCAGCATGACGATGACGGAGGGTTATGTCGCCCAAATGCGCCAGCAGACGGTGAACCAGTCCATCGAAGTGGTGCGCCGGCGCATCGACCAGCTCGGCACCCGCGAACCCACCATCGAGCGGCAGGGCGAGGACCGCATCCTCATCCAGGTGCCCGGCCTGTCCGATCCCCAGCGGCTGATCGACATGCTCGGAAAGACTGCGAAGATGACGTTCCAGCTGGTGGACGAGAACGCCAACGTCGACCAGGCGAAGAAAGGCGTGGTGCCCATCGGCGACGAGCTTCTTCCGATGGAGCCGCAACCGGGGCAGCCCAATTCCATCGTCGTCGAAAAGCGGGTGATGGTAGGCGGTGACCGGCTGACCGATGCCGCGGGCACGTTCAGTCAGCAGAGTGGGGGAGCCATTGTCGATTTCAAATTCGACAGCGTGGGCGCGCGCGAATTCGGCGATGCCACGCGGCAGAATGTCGGCCGCAGGTTTGCCATCGTGCTCGACAACAAGGTGATCGAAGCACCGGTGATCCGGGAGCCCATACTGGGCGGCCAGGGCCAGATTGAAGGTAACTTCACGATTCAATCCGCCAGCGATCTTGCCGCACTGCTGCGCGCGGGTGCTCTGCCGGCTCCGCTGAAGGTAATCGAGCAGCGCACGGTCGGTGCTGAGTTGGGCGCGGACTCCGTCAAGGCCGGCAAGTACTCGGCCATCGGCGGCCTCATACTGGTGGCGCTCTTCATGGTGCTGCGCTACGGACTGTTCGGGCTTTTCGCCGATGTGGCGCTCACCTTGAACGTGGTGCTGCTGTTTGCTGCGCTGACGCTGTTTGGCGCCACCCTCACCTTGCCTGGCATCGCCGGTATCGTGCTGACCATGGGTATGGCCGTCGACGCCAACGTGCTGATCTACGAGCGCATCAAGGAGGAGCAGCGCAACGGCCGCTCCATGCTGGCTTCGATCGACACCGGCTTCCGCCGCGCCATGGCTACCATTGTCGACGCCAACATGACCCATTTGATCGCCTCGCTGATCCTGTTCCAGCTTGGCTCCGGGCCGGTGCGCGGCTTTGCCGTCACCCTGGGTGTCGGCATCATCACGTCGTTCTTCACGGCGGTGATGGTGACGCGGCTGATGGTGGTAACCTGGCTCGAAACCCGCCGCCCCAAGCGTCTGGCGATCTAGGCACTGGACTTATCAAAAAATGGAGTAAACTCTCCCCGGACTCATCTGGGGGAGGGCACATCCGTGGCCGCATTCTTTGCCAATCTGCGCAACACGGTGATCGCGGGGTTCGTCCTCGTTGTCATCGTTTTCATCATCGGCTGGCAATCGCACGCGCTGACCGGCGCCACATTCTGGACCTTCATGCTGCGCTGGCTGCACGTGCTGTCCGGCGTGATGTGGATCGGGCT
>JAICVV010000201.1 GCA_025935155.1 Alphaproteobacteria bacterium | reverse complement strand
GGGATGGGGTTTGCGCTGGCGATCGGCGCCTATCTGTATTTGCGCGTGCTCCAGCCCAATTGGCCGATGAACGAGCCACCGCCCGATCTGCTTCCGGGCACGCTCGTCACCATCCTTCTGCTGGTGAGCGCGATTCCCAACTATTTCCTGGAGCGCTGGGCGCGCGCCTACGATTTGCGAAAGGTACGGATAGGCCTGGTTGCAATGTCGCTGCTCGGCATTGCGCCGCTCATCGCGCGCATCTTTGAGTTTCCGGCATTGCGCGTGCGCTGGGACACCGATGCCTACGGTTCCATCGCATGGTTCCTGCTCGGACTGCACACGACGCACCTGATCACGGATGTGGGCGACACCCTCGTTCTGACCGTGCTGATGTTTACGCGCCACGGAGAAAACCCGCGCCGCTTCAGCGACACGACCGACAATGCGTTCTATTGGGATTTCGTGGTGCTGAGCTGGTTGCCAATCTACTTCGTCCTCTACTGGCTACCGAGGTTCGGATGAGCATTAGCGGCCATTTTCATGGGGTGTATACGGGAGCCGGCCTTTTTATTGGCGCATTCGCCTGGGGTATGAGCACGGTGATTGGCGCGGCCTATGCGGATTATTCCTGCGCTCTGCGGATCGCGATCACCGGAATGCTGGCTGCCGCCGCACTTGTGCTGACGTTGATCGGTGGCCTGCTGTCATGGCGGTCAAGCAGGCTACTGCAGGCGATCAATGTTTCGCCCGCTATGCCCGCGCGCAACGCCCGCATCTTTTTCGCTCGTATCGGCATTATGGCCGCCGCTGTGTTCGGTCTGGCGATTGTTTTCCAGCTTGCCGCCAGCGGCGTTTTCAGCGGCTGCGAACGATGATCGATTACGAGTGGAGCTTCGATCCGTTCGTGACCGTCCCGCTGGTCTTATCGGGTGCGCTTTACACAATCGGCGTGGCGCGCCTATGGGCGCGCGCTGGTGCCGGACAAAGCGTGAAGCGATGGCAGGCGGCCTGTTTTGCAGGCGGCTGGCTTTCGTTGTTTGCCGCCCTGGTGACGCCGCTGCACGAACTGGGCGAGCACCTGTTTACTGCCCATATGATCGAGCACGAAATCCTGATGGCGGTCGCGGCGCCGCTGCTCGCGCTGTCACGGCCGATCGGCGCATTCCTGTTTGCGGTACCGAAAAACTGGCGTCACTGGCTGAGCCGGAGTGCCGGAACGCGCTGGATTTCCGGTCCCTGGAACTGGCTCACGCGGCCCCTCAATGCCACGATCCTGCATGGCATTGCCATTTGGGTGTGGCACGTTCCAGCACTGTTCGATGCGACAGTGGAGAATGAGACAATGCACCGGCTACAGCACATCAGCTTTCTTGTCACCGCGCTGTTCTTCTGGTGGGCGCTGTTCCGGCGCGGCCGCCGCGATTATGGAGTGGGATCGATCCATGTGGCGATCACCATGGTGCATACGAGTATTCTGGGGGCCCTGATCGCGCTTTCGCCGCGGCTCCTCTACGTGTTGCAAACGAAAGACGCGCCGGTCTTCGGCCTCACCCCGCTGGAAGATCAGCAACTGGCTGGACTGATTATGTGGGTACCAGCCGGTGCGATTTACGCCGGCGCCGCACTGGCACTGGCGGCGCTGTGGATTGGGTTTCGCGGTCATCCAGAATCATACGCGAAATGACGTCACCGGCGTCCATTTTGCTTTACGGCGTTCAATGCGGCCCGCCTTGTTCTCTTCGCCGAAATCGTGCGGCACCAGTGGAAACTCAAGCGGCGGCGGCTCGCAAAACGTGTTCACGTTCACCGTGAACCGGCCGCCGTTCTCATCCGGCAGGTAGGCGCCGATATAGACGCCGCAATGCGCGCACAGCAGAAAGTCCGCCGTCTTCAGGCCGAAGCGGTAGCGAACCAGCTGCGCAGGATCTCGCACATCGATTTGAATCGCACCATTCGGATCGCTGCTATTGCGCGCGCCATGCGCCCGGCAAAACCGGCACATGCAGGCGCGCACTCCGAGTTGCTCAAGACCTGTGCTTGCTTCGAAAACATAATAAAGATTGCCGCAATGGCACCCGCCTTCGATTCTGTTCATGCGCACGCCCCAAAGCTCAAGCCGGTACCCAGCCAATATCATTATGCGTCAGAGCATCGGGTGCGTGAAGCAGCGCAGTGTTCACATCGCGTGCGGAATAGCAGCCCGCGCTACGGTCCAAGGTTGACATCCGGTACGTCCTTCCAGGCGCGGCGGCGAGTTTCATTCGGGTCATCGATCACATGCGGTGCTTGATCGCCGAAGACCATCGTGCTGCGATTTTCCGGATCGTATGCCGGCCAGGCGATGGACGGCGCGGAGGGATTGCCGCTGCGCGCAAAAGATGTCCAGCAATCCATCATGGCATTGGCGAGGGCATCGGCGGCCGGCCCTGTACCAAACAATGCACCGGCAAACTTCGTATTGTAGGTGCCGAACATGAATCCCAGTTCCAGTGCATGGCAGGAGCCCATGACGCCGCGAAGGAAAGTTGAGCACCAGTCGAAGCGATAGGCGTAAACCGTCGCATGCGCACCCTGCGCCTCAAGCATGCGAATGGCCGGCATGGTGAAGACGCGATCCGTCATGAACGCATTGAAGCGATCGAATGTCGTGCCTTGGGAATAGGCGGCCAGCATGGCCGGTGCCTGCTCCCCCGCGACCTTGCGCACGCGGGCTTCCCATGCGCTGCGCGACATCAGGCGCAGGCGCGGACTGGCCGCCGAGAACAAGCGCCACTCGTCCTTTGTCGTGCCGGTGAGGAGCGGGATGCCGTTCCCCGCGCCCGCGCGAATGGCGTGGATCGGCCGTTGCGGAATCAGGTTTCCGTCAATGGTTGGCTGAAAAGCGACAGTGCCGAGCTTGCGCGTGTCGCGGCCCTGCCGCAGATCGGCAAGCAGCGCGATCTGCGCCTTGACCAGCGTGCTGTACGGGAGTGCCCGCAACTCGTCCGGTGTTGCCGCCGTTGCACCGAGTTCGTCCAAAAATGCTTTGCCGACATTGGCGGAGCGTTCGCGGGAATAACCGATATCGGCAGCGCCCGATTGCGCGATAGCATTGTGAAACAGCCCACGCCCGGCCGGAATGGACAACAGGGTGGCCACGCTCATGCCACCGGCGGATTCGCCGAAGATGGTGACGTTTTCCGGATCGCCCCCGAACGCTGCGATGTTTTGTTTCACCCAGTGAAGCGCCAGCAACTGATCCGCAATGCCTTCGGCACCCGTGCTCATGCCAGGCTCGCCGATTGCATCGGAGAGATTGAGGAAGCCGAAGACGCCGAGCCGGTAGTTGATGGTGACCACCACGCAATCGCGCGCCGCCAGATGGCTGCCGTCGTAAAGTCCCTGGCTGCCTGCGCCGATAACGAAAGCACCGCCGTGAATCCAAACCATCACCGGCCGCCTGGTCGCGTCGCAGCCCGGCGTCCAGATGTTGAGATTGAGGCAATCTTCAGATTGCTCGCCAAGGGTGCCGCCCAGCAGCGCCTCAATCTGGGTGGGCGCCTGCGGACAGATTGGGCCGAAATGGGTAGCATCGCGCACCCCGCTCCAGGGCGAAAGCGGCTCCGGCATCCGCCAGCGCAAGGGGCCAACCGGCGGTGTCGCGAAGGGAATGCCCTTGAAAACGAAAACATCGCCGCGCCGCAAGCCTGCCAGCCGCCCACAAGGCGCCTCGACGATAATATTTTCCAGTTCTCCGGCGGGGCGATCCATCAGCGCTCCCAGTTCCGCAAAAATCCTCGCAACGCCTCACACCTCTTACAATCCGGAACGATCCGTTTACGAATTTTCGACGTTCTAGCAGTTACAATTCCCTCATGTGTACGACAGCTGCCTTCGAAGCGGGCGAACGGTTCAATATCCGCGCGCGCCTGGAGGGCTGGCCTTCGGTGTGCGACGCGTCGCTGGCGTTTCAGCGGATGGAGTTCCGGCTTCTGCTCGCGACCTGGCACGATTTCGGGGATGAAGACCACCTCCCCAGCCGCCGCGCGCTGACGCCGCACAAACTCAAATCGCTGCTCCGCAACATCGCCATTTACGAGAAGGTGACGAACGGCAAGGTCCGTTACCGGGTGCGCGTGATGGGTTCCGCATTCGCGGACATCATGGGCGACATGACCGGTCGATTTCTGGATGAGGCCGTGCCGAAAGAACATCTGCCGCGCTGGCACGCGGCGCTCGATACCGTGCTGGAGGCCGGCGCTCCGCTGCGTTTCGTCAGCCGTGCCGATACGGCGTGCAAGAGCCATCTGTCGGGCGAATATTTCCAGGCGCCGTTGCTCGACGACGACGGAATACCGACAATGGTTTTGGCCGGCGGTCATTTCGCGGCGCGCAAATGGTCTGACATCACTGAATTGGAGCCTGAGAAAATTCCCGCACTCGCCGCTGCCTGATGAAGCCATCCTGCGGATAGGTCGTGAAGCAGAATTGTTCGTTTTGCTTTGCGAAAACCGTGACCCCCTCCCTTCAATCCACGACCGGACCTTTTCCGAACGGCAAAGTTCCCATTCGAACCTCCAAAATTCGGAGGGAGTATCCCCGCCGCGATTCCCCAAGGCACCAGATATTGTGGCTTGCCGATGAGGCGAGCAGTCGAACTCAAGAAATTCGCACATCTC
>JAICVV010000211.1 GCA_025935155.1 Alphaproteobacteria bacterium | reverse complement strand
CGCTGCCGTTCATCGCCAAATCTCGTTGAGGCCGCATCGGCTCGCGGCTATTCTAGGCAAGGGGTGCCTTCGATGACAAAGCGTTCGATCGGTCTGGTACTGGCGGCCGCGCTGCTGTGGAGCGCGCCTTCGAGGGGAGACACGAACATGGCGCATATCACCGGCGTAGGCGGCATCTTTTTCAAATCGCCCGACCCGAAGAAACTCGCGGCCTGGTATCGCGATGTGCTGGGCCTGAAGATCGAAGACTGGGGTGGCGCGATGCTGCCTTACGACGCCAAGGGGCATCCGCCGGCTGTGGTGTGGAGCGCGTTTCCCGCAACCACGAAGCATTTCGCGCCCTCCAGCCGCGAATTCATGATCAATTTCGCGGTGGATGACATGGACGCCTTTATTGCCATGCTGAAAAGCAAGCACGTCGAAATCCTGCAGCGCGACGATGACTCCGATCCGTCTGGCCGCTTCGCCTGGATCATGGACCCGGACGGCACCAAGATCGAACTCTGGCAGCCGAAAAAATAATTCCCTTATCTGTTCCCGCCGTCATGGCCGCCCACCGAGGCGGCCATCCATCCGTCGCGTGTCCACGCGCGAAGAGACTCTACCGGTCGCGGACGCTCGCGCGGGTTTTCTCCCCCAGCTTCGCGGCGGGCAGATAAGCCCGGCCACGACGATTGAGTGAGCAACGAGACTCGAGCGCGAAAAGAAAACGGCGCGGGACAAAAATCCCGCGCCGCGCTGTCGCCATTTTTCTTCAGCTTAGACGAGCTTCAGATTCACCGCTTTGGGCCCTCGCTTGTCCGGCTCGATGTCGAACTGCACGTGCTGGCCTTCGTTGAGTCCGCGAAGGCCCGCCGCCTGAACGGCCGTGACATGGACAAACACATCCTTGCCGCCGCCCTCCGGCGCGATGAATCCAAAACCTTTTGTCGTGTTAAAGAATTTGACCTGACCGGTCGTCATTACGGCTTTCTCCTGAAAGCATAAGTTGCGCGATAAACACCGTGTCTATCGCGATCCAAAGTCGCGCCTCGCTTTCAGGAAGAACGTCGTCGTCACTCCAGTTCGGCTGCCAATGGACGGCAACCGCATGGTGCGCATTTGACTTATTCCGGCTCGCGCGGCTTTGAACGGCGGCGGATATAGGCCGCTGCATATCCTTTGGCAACTACCATGCAAACTCCAGCGGAATGTGTTGCGGTTGTGCAGCGACACGATTTAGCCACGATGTGACAGCAGGGAAATCGGAGAGCGCAAAGCCGCCTTCTTCCGCACAGTGTGTGTAACCGTACAGCGCGATATCGGCGATGGAATAGCGATTGCCGGCAAACCAGTCATGGACCTTCAGATGCGTTTCCATCACCGCGAGCGCGGCGTTCCCTTTGGCGTGCCATTCGGGCACAAGATGCCGCTTTTTTTCGAGTTCTTCATTCGGCGCCTCGCTCAGCCAGAAGCGCGCCACCGCGATGTACGGCTCGTGACTGTATTGCTCGAAGAACATCCACGATAACATCTGCGCCCGCGTCCACGCATCCTGCGGCTGCAGCGCGGTACCTTCGCTCAGATGCCAAAGGATGGCGCCGGATTCCGGTAGGCAGCGGCCGCCGTCGAGTTCCAGAAGCGGCACGCGGCCGTTCGGATTTTTCGACAGGAATTCCGGCCTGCGCGTGTCGCCCGCGAACACCGGATACTCTTTGAGCGTGAGCGGAATGCCGAGCTGGTGTGCAGCCAGCCGCACCTTGTAGCAGTTCCCCGATATCTGCATCTGATGGAGGATCGCCATGATATCTTCCCGCCTTTGTCACGGGATGAACATGCCGGGATTCGTCATGCAGTGGGTGCGCGGGAGCCCTGCCATCAGCGCCGTGCAGGTCCGTGCCGCGTGAAAAGGTTGCCACAGCCGCACGGAAAGGCACAGTATGCTCAAGACTGATTTTGCTTCGGGGGACCCCGCCATGAAATTCTCGCATCTTGTACTACCCGCCGCCGCGCTCAGCATCGCTATTGCACTTGCGCCGCGGGCTAGCGCCGATCCGCTGCCGATGGACAATCCCACCACCATCAATGGTGTGGAAACAGTCTGCACCGGCATCGGCTCCTCGCAGCAGGATCCGCGCTGGCCGTCCTATCCGGTGCGCGTGGAGTTCTCGAATGGCGGGGCGCAATATCTCGCCGGCGCGCATGTCACGCTCAGCAGCGGCGGCAAGCAGCTCGCCGCGTTCGATTGCTCCGGCTCGTGGGTTTTGTTTCGCGTGAAGCCCGGCAACTACAAAGTCTCCGCCACCTTGACCGATCAGCCCGGCAGCGGCGAGCGGAGTGCCACCTTCTCGCCGCCGGCCCGCGGACAGAAGCGGGTGGTGATCCAGTTCCCGATCCAGCCGAACCAGTAAGCGTCACCGCATGCGGGTCACCATCTATCACAATCCGCGATGCTCGAACTCGCGGCGCTGCCTGGAAATCATCCGGGAGGAAGGTTTTGAACCCACGATCATCGAATATCTCCAGCATCCGCCGAGCGCGGTGGAACTGGAGCGGCTGGTCGGCAAAATGGGCGCCTCAGCGCGGGACGTGATCCGCACCAAGGAGGCCGAATATGCGGAGCTGCACCTGAAGGACGCGACCGACGCGGCGCTTTTCAAAGCGGTGGCGGCGCATCCCAGCCTGCTCAACCGGCCCATCGTGGTGACGGACAAAGGCGCCAAACTCTGCCGGCCCCCGGAGCTGGTGCACGACCTTTTGTAACGGCGCCGCCGTGCTAGAGTGCCCCGTCGCACCAAGGGGGCTTTTCATGACACGCTATGCACTTGTTGCCGCGCTGCTGCTGACTGCCGCGCCGGCCTGCGCATCCGACGAAACCGACATCACCGCCGTCATCACCAGGATGAACGACGCGATGAACAAGAACGACACCAAAACCGCCGCCGCCGCCTACACCGCCAACGGCACCATCATCGACGAGTTCGCGCCGCATTACTGGAACGGCGTCAATGTGTTCGAGAGCTGGAGCAACGATTACGGGACAATGGCCAAGGCGCAGGGCGACACCGATCCGTGGGTGACGCTCGCGAAACCAACGCACATTTCGGCCTCTGGCGATCGCGGCTACGCAGTCGTGCCCGCCACCTACACCTACAAAGAGCATGGCAAGAAGAAGACCGAGCATGGCCTCTGGACCTTTGCCATGGAGAAATCCGGCGGCGAGTGGAAGATCGCCGGCTGGAGTTGGGCGCTGCGGTAACGCTGGACCGCATTCGAAAAAACATTGGCTACAGGCGCGAATAGCGGAGCGCCAGAAAACGTCCTATACTGTGCACTCGCACGCTTTCGAACGCGGGCGCCTTTGGAGGGGCGTTGCGTGTACGGAGGTTCCAATGATGAGTTTCAGGAGTGGATTGCGGGGACTGGCGGCGGCAGCCGCAGTGGCCGCGCTGACGTTCGCAGCACCGGCGGCTGATGCCGCCCATATGGGTGGTGGCGGCATGCGCGGAGGTGGGTTCCACGGTGGAGGTTTCCACGGTGGCTTTCATGGCTTTCACGGCGGCTTCCATGGCTTTCGAGGCGGCTTTCGTGGCTGGCGTGGCGGTTGGGGATGGCATCGCGGCTGGGGCTGGCGCGGATGCTGCTGGCGCGGTGGCGTGTTCGTCGGCGGCTGGCCATGGTGGGGCGGCTGGTACGGCTACCCGTATTATCCAGCCTACTACCCCTACCCGTACTATTACGGCGGCTATCCGGCCTATGGATCGGATTACGGCCAGGGCTATTAGAGTAACTGCGCGCTTCCGCGGCACCGCAGAATTACGGCGCGCCGGTCAGCAATTCTTCTGATGGCGCGGGCTAAAGAATTGCGATGTGGTTGTGGCGCGGGAATCGTTCTCGCGCCATTTCCATTGCCTCATTTCCATCGGCTACAATGGCTTCCGCAGTACAACCGGAGTGCCGCCATGTGCCGGGCCATCAAGACGCTGCACAACTTCGTTCCCCCCGCGAGCGACGATGAGATCCGCGCCAGCGCGCTGCAGTTCGTACGCAAGATTTCCGGCTTCACGCGTCCCTCGAAGGTGAATGAGGCGGCCTTCAATCGTGCCGTGGATGAGGTGGCGCACATCGCTCATCACCTGCTCGAAGCGCTGGTGACGCATTCGCCGCCGCGCGATCGCGCCACGGAGGCGGCGAAAGCCAGGGCCCGCTCCGCCCAGCGCTACACCCGCGCCTGAATAGCATGTAGCCACGCCGCCGGGCGGAGCGCATGATGGAGAAATGGATTCGTGTCTCCGCCAGATTGCGGATGTTCTGTTGGCCTGCCGCTCGGCGGAGGAGGTGACGCCGCGCTCGTTCAATCGCGAGCTGCTGCCCCATGTCTTCGTCCTCGAAATTGAGCCAGGCGAACCTTTGCGGTTGCGCGTGCGCCTTGCAGGAACACGCTTGAACGAGCTCTTCGGACGCCGCCTGGAAGGCCATTATGTGGAAGACTTTATGCACGG
>JAICVV010000313.1 GCA_025935155.1 Alphaproteobacteria bacterium | reverse complement strand
GGAACCTCGCGGTCTGCATCAACAGCATCGCCTACACTCCTGTCTGCTGGCGCTGGCGGCGCAGGTGCCACGGCATGTCTTTGTACACGTCCTCAAACATCGTCTTGACGCTTGGGATCTTGCCTTCGCCGAGGGTGCCGTTGGCAGACGCTTCCGCGTTGGCGGCGCGCACCTGCTCGACCGCGTCCTTCTGCGCCGCTTCGTGGCGCGCGTCATCCCATTCGCCAAGCGCGATGAGATGCTGCTTCAGGCGTTCGATGGGATCGCCTAGCGGCCAGCACTTCGGCTCGTCCGCCGGGCGATAGCGCGCGGGATCGTCGCTCGTGGAATGACCTTCGGCGCGATACGAATAGAGCTCGATCAGGGTGGCGCCGAGATTGGCGCGCGCCCGCTCCGCCGCCCACGCCGTTGCGGCATAGACCGCCAGGAAATCGTTGCCGTCCACGCGCAGACTTGGCAATCCATAACCGATACCGCGCGCCGCAAAGGTGCTCTCCTCTCCGCCGGCGATGCCTTGGAAGCTCGAAATCGCCCACTGGTTGTTCACCACGTTCAAAATCACCGGCGCGCGATAGACGCTGGCGAAATTGCAGGCGTAGTGGAAATCGCCTTCTGCCGTGGTGCCGTCGCCGATCCAGCCGGCCGCGATGCGGTCGTCGCCCTTGTAGGCGGACGCCATCGCCCAGCCCACGGCTTGCGGAAACTGCGTACCGAGATTTCCCGAGATGGAGAAGAAGCCGTATTCCCTGGTGGAATACATGATGGGCAGCTGCCGCCCTTTCACCGGATCCTGCGCGTTGGAATAGATCTGGTTCATCATCGCCACCAGCGGATAGCCGCGCGCGATGAGCAGCCCCTGCTGGCGATAACTGGGAAAGCACATGTCGTTGCGGTCGAGCGCATAGGCCTGCGCCACCGCAATCGCCTCCTCGCCCGTGCACTTCATGTAGAACGAGGTCTTGCCCTGCCGTTGCGCACGATACATGCGGTCGTCGAACGCGCGGGTGACCAGCATGTGGTTGAGCGCACGGCCCAGGGTTTCGGGATTGAGCTTCGGATCCCACGGGCCGACGGCGCGGCCTTTATTGTCGAGCACGCGGATGAGCGACCAGGCGAGGTTCATCATCTCGCGCGGGTGCGCGGCGATATCGGGGCGGGGCGCGGCGCCCGCGTCCGGGATGATGAGGTTGGAGAAATCCGGCGTGTCGCCTGGGCGGCATTTCGGCGCCGGGATGTGCAGCGACAGCGAGGGCCTGTTTTTCTTCAGTTCCGGAGACGACACGGCTCACCTTGGGACGAACGGCGGCCGGAAATGCGGCCCCGCGCAGGGCGGACTATCCCCCTCGCGCCACAGGCGTCAAGCTAAAGGGGACTGGTCGTAAATATCGGCTATGCAGCGATGGCGGAAGGGATTCGCATGCTGAAATTACATGGCAGCGACGGGAGGCGTGCCTTTCTTGCTGGGTTGTTGGCGCCACTCTCGTTAGCCGTATGGATTCCGCTATTCTGCTGGGCTGAGGCGCTCTTGAATGGCGAGCGCCCATTGTGGGCAATTGTGGCTGCAATCCCGTTGGCCTTCGGTTTCGGGTACGCCGGTTTCATAATCTTCGGAATTCCGCTGTATGCGATTCTGAAATTTCTGAGACGGTTGCCGCTACTCGCGATTGCCGTTGCGTGCCTTATCGGAGCCTTTGCTGCGATAGTGACGCCTCAATTGCTCGAAGCCGTGGATGGCCTTCCAACAATCGCATTTGGCAATCTCAGAACATTGGCCACAACGCCTTCATTCTGGATCGACTATGTCTCTCTTTCGGGCGCAGCAACCGGTGCTGTATTCTGGTTTTTGGCGAGGCCCGGACGAAATGACTCACAAACTTCTTAAAGGGCTGAAGCCCATGCATCCCGGCGAGATGCTGCGGGAGGATGTGTTGCCGTCGCTCGGCAAGAGCAAGTCGGAGATCGCGTCGCTGCTCGGCGTGTCGCGTCCGACGCTTTATGACGTGCTGAACGAGGAGCGACCCGTTACGCCGAACCTCGCGCTGCGGCTGGCGCGGCTTGTCGGCGGTTCGCCGGAAGTATGGTTGCGCCTGCAGGACGCTTACGATCTCGCGCACACGCAAAAAGCCATCAGCCGCGAACTCGCCGCCATCCCCCGCCTGGAACCGGTGGAGTAATCCCCATTGTCATCCCCGGCCGAGCGAATGCCGTTTGCGGCATGAGCGAGGGGAAGGGGACCCAGGTGCTTGAAGATGCGCAACGTTGAAGGTGAGGCGTAGCGTATCTACTTTTGACTTCGAGGCTGTGTCGGCATCTGGGTCCCCTTCCCTCGTGTGAGCGCGTGCGCGCTCACACTCGCCGGGGATGACAGGTGTTGATTAAGCAGCCGTCGCCAGCACCTGGGCGAGGAATCGCTCCTTGCGCGCAGGCGAGCGGCAGGATTTGAGCGTTGAGGCAAAACGCTCCAGCACGCCCTCTTCGAACGCTGTCACCACCGCGTCGTGCACATAGCTCTTACGGCAGATGGTGGGCGTGTTCTTGAGCTCTTCGGCGGCCGAGCGCACCGCTTCCAGCACCTGCTTCTTGCGCGTGCGGGCGGCGCCCGCCGGCACCGCGCGGGCCAACGTCTCCAGCACGGTTGCCGAGGCGCACAGGGTGCGGAAATCTTTCAGCGAGATGGCGCAGCCGGCCAGTTCCTGCAAGAACGCGTTCACGTCGCGGGCGCGCACCACATGCACCTCGCCGTCTTCGCCGCGATACTGGAACAGCCGCTTGCCCGGCAGCGCGCGCAAGCGCTCGATCGCCGCACACAGCCGCGGGTCTTCGCATTCCTTGTCCACCAGCTTGCTGCCCTTCGCCTTGAAGTGCAGCCGGATGCGGCCGTTCTCCGTCTTCACGTTGGACTTGAGCAAGGTGGCGGCGCCGCGCGTGCCGTGCTCTTTCGCGTATTCCTCGCTGCCGGCGCGGATGGAGGCAGTCGCCACCAGCTCGATCACCGCCGCCAGCGCGAGTTCCTTCTTGGGCTCGTCGCCCGAAAGATATTGCGCCACAGAGCGGCGGATTTTCGGCAGCACCTG
>JAICVV010000413.1 GCA_025935155.1 Alphaproteobacteria bacterium | reverse complement strand
GTTTGTCGGCGTTGGCGCCAGCCGCGTGCGGGACATGTTCGAGCAGGCGAAGAAAAATGCGCCCTGCATCGTGTTCATCGATGAAATCGATGCGGTCGGCCGCCATCGGGGCGCCGGCCTTGGCGGCGGCAATGACGAACGCGAGCAGACGCTGAATCAGCTGCTGGTGGAAATGGACGGCTTCGAATCCACCGAAGGCGTGATCCTGATTGCCGCCACCAACCGGCCGGATGTGCTCGATCCGGCGCTGCTGCGTCCGGGCCGTTTTGACCGGCACGTCGTGGTGCCCAATCCCGATCTGGGCGGCCGCGAGAAAATTCTGCGCGTGCATATGCGCAAGGTCCCGCTGGCGCCGGATGTTGAGCCGCGCATCATCGCCCGCGGCACGCCCGGTTTCTCCGGCGCCGATCTCGCGAATCTGGTGAACGAGGGCGCTTTGCTGGCGGCCCGCCGCGGCAAGCGCGTCGTCACCATGGTCGAGCTGGAGGATGCCAAGGACAAGGTCATGATGGGCGCCGAGCGCCGCTCCCTTGCCATGAGTGATGAGGAGAAGAAACTCACCGCGTATCACGAAGGTGGCCACGCGCTTGTGGCGCTGCACGTGGAAGGCTCCGACCCCATCCACAAGGCGACGATTATTCCGCGCGGCCGCGCGCTGGGCCTGGTGATGCGTTTGCCGGAACGCGATCAGCTTTCTGTCACGCGGCAGAAGATGATGGCCGATCTGTGCGTTGCCTTCGGCGGCCGGATCGCCGAAGAATTGATCTTCGGCCACGACAAGGTCACCACCGGCGCGATGAGCGATATCGAGCAGGCCACCCGCATGGTGCGAGCGATGGTCACCCGTTTCGGCATGTCCGATGAGCTCGGGCCGATTGCTTATGGCGAAAACCAGGAAGAAGTGTTCCTCGGCCACAGCGTGTCGCGGCAGCAGAACATCTCCGAGCAGACAGCGCAGAAGATCGACTCGGAAATCCGCAGCATCGTCGATAGGACGTACAACAAGGCCAAGGACATCCTGACCAGGCATTTGGATGACCTGCACACCCTCGCCCGTGGGTTGCTGGAATACGAAACCCTGACTGGCGACGAGATAGTGGCGCTGCTCAAGGGCATTCCGCCCGTGCGCACCCCATATGAGGAACCGGAAGCGGCGCGTCCACCGCAGTCGAGCGTTCCCACAGCGGGCCGTCCGCGTGGCCCTGCCATCCCGGTCACGCCGGAACCCCAGCCAGGACACTGATTTACGTGCATTGCGGACGGCGAGGCCGTCCCAAAAAGTAGTGATGGATCAGGAAGCGTGAGAGATCTTTAGCCATAGCTGATCATAGCTTTCCGTCAATCGCTCTAGCACTAAACCTTCAGACTTGCACAGATTCTCAATTGTAGAAAACCGGTAATGCACCAAGCCGGCAGTCACCGAACGATGCGAACGGCCGACCCAATCCGCACCGGAATACTCGGCGACGTTGGGGCGTTTGAGTTCAACGATCGATGTCAGGAAAGCACTGTTCCGATGCGAGCATCGCGCAAAAAACTTGAGCATCGTCTGGATCTGCGGAATGGATGCGTGTGTCCACACGGATCGCGCCAGAACGAAGTCGAATACCTGACGAAAAATCGAAAAATCAAAGTTGTCATTGTTTGAAAACTGAGGCTTTTTCTCTGCTAGCAATTCCGGCCCCAGCATCACATCGATACCAGCCTGCAGCATTTCCTTGTTTGGCTCGATGCCAAAATAGCGCTCTGGGCGCAAGAAGTGTATGAGCCACCATCCGCCACGCAGTGCCCCGCAGCCAACATCAAGCACGCGATCTTGCGGCACGAGGCCATGGGATAAGAGTATCTCCAATTGCGCGCGCCCGGCTGCGACAAATTTTTTCTTGGGACCACCAAGAAAGATGCCGCGGCTCTCTAATTCTCCGATCTTCTGCTTTAACTCATTCTGCATGAATTCTCCAGAGAAGCGCGCCTTCGAATGCCGGACCGCATGGAATAATCAATTGCTCTGAAGATAGTGTCAGGGATGCATATGGTCAAAGACACGGAAGTTC
>JAICVV010000170.1 GCA_025935155.1 Alphaproteobacteria bacterium | reverse complement strand
GGTGCGGGAAGCGGCCAGTAACCTGCTTCTCCCCAGCAATAAAAAGGGCGGGCTTCGGCCCGCCTTTTTCTTTTCCGGTATTCTCCGCTCCCCTTGTTATCAGCCGGAGCGACGATGCCGCCGGCGATGAATCGTGATTGTCTGCGCGGTGTCAGAGCCTCCGCATGCCTCTGCAGGCCGCGCTTCGATGGTTACCTGCACGCTGTTGGCGAAAGCGAAAAGCGCCGGTTTGGAGGGCGCCAGAGCACCCGCGAGCCACGAGCCCGCTTCCTGACAGTAGGAGGGGTTATCGTGAATGCTTCGCATCGAAGCATCGTTGGCAAGCTTGGTCTTGAAGGAATGGTACGCCGCTTCCCCGCGCCGGCCGTACAGACGCTTGAACATGCGGGCGAGCGTAGCATCTGAGCGGCGCAGCTCCGGCGCATAGCCCGTCTGGAAGGCATTGAATCGCGATATTTCGTTGCAGGTTAGCGCGGCAACCATCAGCTCCTGCTGGATTGCGGCGGTCTGGATTGCGGATACCTCCTCCGGCTTTGCGCAAGATGGCCCCCTTGCTTGTGCATCGCCGGCGAAGACAGATCCCGCCAACGCAACGGCGCCGGCCATTCTTCCCAAACGCATCGAACACCACCGATTTTCTGCTGCAGGACCTCAGCATAGTGCGGATAGACTGCCCGCGCTAATGCCTTGGTGCCGCTTGCAGCAATTTCAGCTATAAACTGGCATGCCCGAATTAACTTCCGATAAATCCGCCCACGCGGTCGATCTCAGCGGCGAAAACGTCCACTGGGACTTGCGGGAATCCATGTCCTACGCGGACTACCTGCGGCTTCCTGAACTCCTTGCCTGCCAGCGGCCGCTGACAGAACGGCATGACGAGCTACTGTTCGTCATCATTCATCAAGCATCCGAGCTCTGGATGAAGCTGTGCCTGCACGAGATTACTGCGGCGATTCGCCAGATTCGCGCCGACGATCTCGGGCCCGCTTTCAAAATGATGGCCCGTGTTGCCCGCATCCAGGTGAATTTGATTCAATCCTGGGAAATCCTTTCGACGCTCACGCCCGCGGACTATTCCAGTTTTCGTTCGGCATTGGGGCGTTCGTCGGGGTTCCAGTCCTTTCAATACCGGATGCTGGAATTCCGGCTCGGCAACAAGCACGCCGACATGGCGCGCGTGTTCGAGTCGAAGCCCGAAATATTTGCGGAGGTGCAGCGCGCGTTGATCGAACCGAGCATCTACGACGAATCGTTGGCGCTGCTTGCGCGCCGCGGCCTCAAGATTCCCGAAGACAAACTCTCGCGCGATTTTTCGCACGGCTATGTTGCCGATCCGCAGGTCACGGCCGCGTGGCGCGAGGTGTACCGCGACGCGGAACGGCATTGGGATTTGTACGAACTGGCCGAAAAGCTGGTCGACCTGGAATACCGCTTCCACCTCTGGCGCTTCAGCCACATGAAAACCGTGGAGCGCATTATCGGCGCGAAGCCCGGCACGGGCGGCACCAGCGGCGTGGCCTATCTGCAAAAGGCTTTGGCGCTGCGCTTCTATCCCGAACTCTGGGACGTACGGACGGAGATTTGACAAGCAGGTGGGCGCGCTTTCGCATATTCGCGTGCTGGATTTGACGCGCGTTTTGGCGGGTCCGTGGACCACGCAGACCCTCGGCGATCTTGGCGCCGACGTAATCAAGATCGAGAGACCCGGCGAAGGCGATGAAACCCGGCACTTCGGCCCACCGTTCGTACAAGCCACCGATAGCGAGAAAGGAGATGCCGCCTACTTCCTCTCCGCCAACCGCAACAAGAAATCCGTCGCCATCGATATTGCAAACCCCGAGGGCGCCGCGCTGGTGAAGCGGCTGGCGCGCCGTTCGCATGTCGTTGTCGAGAACTTCAAAACCGGAACCCTGGCCCGCTACGGACTGGATTACGCTTCGCTCACGGCAGACAATCCGGCGTTGATCTACTGTTCCATCACGGGCTTCGGGCATGACGGTCCGTATAAGGACAAAGCCGGTTACGACTATCTGATACAAGGTATGGCTGGGCTGATGAGCATCACCGGCCAGCCGGATGGCACGCCGGGCGGACAGCCGATGAAGGTTGGCGTTGCGGTTTCCGACCTGGTTTCCGGCCTGTACGCCACGGTGGCGATTCTGACGGCGCTAATCCATCAATCGCGCAACGGCGAAGGGCAGAAGATCGACATGGCATTGTTCGATTGCCAGGCCGCCGCGCTCGCCAATCAGGCGATGAATTATCTGGCCGGCGGCACGGTGCCACAGCGCATGGGCAATGCGCATCCCAGCATCGTGCCGTATCAGGTGTTTGCGACAGCCGATGGCTTTCTTATTCTCGCGGTTGCCAACGACCGGCAGTTCAAGCGCTTCTGCAAGGCGGCGGACGCGGAGCATTTCGCCGCTGACGCACACTTTGCAACGAACGCGGCACGTGTCCAGAATCGCGACGCGCTCGTGACGCTTCTTGCTCCATTGTTGAAGTCGCGTGTGACATCCGAATGGATCGCGTTACTTGAACAGGCGAACGTACCCTGCGGTCCGATCAACCGCGTCGATCAGGTGTTCAGCGATCCGCAAGCTGTCGCGCGAGGTCTCATTGTGACAACGACGCGCAATGGGCAACCGCTCGATCTCGTTGCGAGTCCGCTTCGCCTCGAACGCACGCCGCCGGATTGCCGGCTGCCGCCACCAGAACTTGGCGAGCATACGGATGAAGTTCTGCGTGAGCATCTTGGCCTCGATGCGGCCGAGATTGCGCGGTTGCGCGGTTCTGGCGTGATTGCCTGAATACGGGCCGGAAACCTAATCGCCGATGGCCGTTTCAGTTTCGCGGAGCGGGCCTGACGCGGCAAGTCCGGCGCGATCCAACAGACGCAGGCTACTCACGGCGGCGGCAAGCACCGCAAATCCTGCAGCAACGTACAGAGAAATCGGTTCGCCGTGCTCGGCGCTGCGGGCAAAGATCAGTGCCACCAATGCAGCGCCGCTTGTCTGCCCCAGCAGGCGTGCCGTGCCGAGCATTCCGCTGGCACCGCCGCTTCGTTCGCGTGGCGACGACGTAATCATCGCCCGATTGTTGGGCGACTGGAACAGCCCAAAGCCTATGCCGGCCAGCGCCATGCGCCAGACAATATCGATGGCGCCGGCATGTGCCGGCATCAGCGCAAGCGAGAACAGCCCCGCCGCAAACACAACCAGCCCTGCAGCGCCGAGAAGCCCGGCCGGATAGCGGTCGGCCAGATAGCCGGCAACCGGCGCAGCCACCGCGAGGGCCAGCGGCCACGGCGTGATCAGCAAGCCGGTTGCCACCGGCGTGAAGCTCATCGCGCCTTGCAAAAAGAAAGGCAGCGACACCAGCGCCAGCATCTGCGCAGCGAAGGAGCAGATCGAAGTGACGACCGAAAGAGAGAACATCGGGATACGCAAAAGATCCACAGGCAGCAGCGGCGCGGGCGCGCCCAACTGGCGCCGTACCAGGAGATAACCGGTTACCACCAGGCCGGAGGCTTCCGCCGCAATCGTTACCGGCCGTTCGCCATGACCGATGGCATCGATGCAAGCGATCAGCAATCCAAACGACACCGCGCTCAAACCCGCGCTGATTGCATCGAAGGGATGTTTGCCGCACGGCGTTTTCGGCAATGCGAACCAGCCGACGATCACCGCGACAATGCCGATCGGCACGTTGACCGCGAACAGCCATGGCCAGTGCGCAACCGAAAGAATAGCGCTAGCCACCGTTGGACCGGCAGCAGCAGAAATCGCCACCACCACCGCATTGATGCCAATTCCACGGCCGAGCAGGCGATGCGGATAAATGAAGCGCACCAGCGCGGTGTTGACGCTCATGATTCCAGCTGCGCCAAAGCCCTGCACCACGCGGGCCAGCGCCAGCATGGAAAGCGAATACGACAGCGCGCAGAACAAAGAGGCGAGAGTGAACAGCACCAGACCCGCGAGATAGATGCGCCGGTAGGCGACGATGTCGCCGGCCGATGACAGCGGCAGCAGCGAAATGGTGATCGCCAGCTGATAGCCGTTCACGATCCAGATGGAGGTTGAAGCGGCCGCGTGAAATTGGCGTGCGATGGTGGGGAGCGCCACATTGGCGATGGCGGAATCCATCACTGCAACGATAATGCCCAGCGCGATGGTGAGGATCGCCCAGTAGCGGCTGGGAACTGGAAGCCCATCAGTCATCGCAACGTCGCATGTTCGCCAGCATGCCAACGCTTGAGAAACAGCGCCGGCGCCTGCGGCCGATTTTCTGCCTTACTTCGTATCAGATCAGCCAGCTATCGGATAAGCACGGCGGAGTACGGAGAACACGTAGCGACCCGCCCCAGTGAGCGCGCTCCGCAAACGCACAGCGAGATACGGACGCAAAATCGCGCAACGAAAACGGCCCGGCGGTGTGCCGGGCCGTTATCTGCAGTCTGACGATGATCAATCTACGATCTGGACGACCTTCCTGGTCTTCGGATCGACGAAAACAACCTTGCCGTCCCAATCGACATATTCATAGCTGCTCACCGACGGTATTTCCGTCGTCCACGCATCCGGAACCGGCTGCAATGTCACGTTGGCCGGCAGCACGGTGCCGACGGCAACGTTTTCCTTCACAGTGACGGGCTTCACGTGCTCCTTCACCACATACTGCTTGATGATGGTGCGCTGCGCCGGCTCGATGGTCAGCGTCGCGTCCTGGGCCATGGCGTAACCGCCTGCCAGAAGCGCAGCGGCCGCACCAGCAAAGATCAATTTCTTCATTTTCCACTTGCTCCAACGGTTGAAGCCGCCTCCGTGAGCGCAATAACGGCTTATCCGTTGATAGTGTTCCGCGAGAATTGGCATCCGAAAAGCATGAATTCAAGCATTTGATAAGACTGGATACGGAGCGGCGGGAGAGTGTAGAGTGTAAAGGCGTGACATCCAAATTGAATCGCGAATTTGCAAAATCGGGTCCGATTTGGACGGACTCCGCGCGAGGACTGAATCGGTGCAACGAAAAGCATCGCGCAAGGCGCACCTCTCGCGCGGATTGAATCGGGGTTTTTCAATTTGGACAGCAGAAGTGTATCGCGAGCCCTCGCGGGCTAGCGGAAGACATTCGTTTTCATGGGTAAGCTCCATTCTCTCATCCGTCATGGCGGGCTCGTCCCGGCCACCCATGATCACGGTGCGATTGTGTGCATGGATGGCCGCCACAGGGCGGCGACGACGATGAGGGGCGAGAACAATCAAAAACGCCGCGCGGAAATTTCCGGCCCGCGTC
>JAICVV010000081.1 GCA_025935155.1 Alphaproteobacteria bacterium | reverse complement strand
TGCGGCAATCGATCGACGCCCCAGCTGGAAAACGACAGCGGCCGCTGAAAGACTCAGCACCAGCACGGCGCCGATCACCGCGACAGCGTTTTCGCCCTTGCCAAGCTGCACGGGTACGAGCACGAGCGCTATGGCAGTTAGCAGCGACACGATGACGAACTGAACGATTGCGATAGTCGGCAGCACGCGCGCCCAACGCTTCCTGACGGAATCGCGCGGCATCATCAGCCAGATCGCCGCCATTATCGCCAGCGCAGGATACACCGGCAGGATGTAATGCGGCAGCTTGGTCGGCACGAGCTCGAACATCAGCCAGCTCGGCACCACCCAGGCAAGCAGGTACCGAAATGCTGGTTCCGATCGCTGCGCGATTGCATTGCCGACACCAGACAACGCGAACAACGTCGCCGGCCAGAAGGTGATGCTGAACAGCGCCAGATAATAGCCGGGCGGCGCACCGTGGGTTTCCTGCCCGGAAAGAACTTTCGCCGCAAAGTCGTGCCCAAGCGAGCGCTGGTAGAAGGCGCCGTGGCTGGCAAACGCAATCGCGATTGCCCACGGTAGCACGACAGCCAGCATCACGAGAACGCCGGGGCCAGCGCGAAGGCCGCGCAGCCATTTCCAGTCGCGGTCCCACAGCGAGAGCGCCAGCGTCGTCAGCGCAACAATTCCAACGATCACGGGCCCCTTCAGAAGAATGCCGATACCGATTGCCGCCCAGCATGCCAGCGCCATCCAGAGTGGCGGCGCAGCGTCCAAGCGGCCACGCGCGTGAAGGTACACGCGCAGGAAGAATCCCTGCGCCGCCACAATCGTCGCGAGCAGCAGCGCATCGGTGGTTGCCATTTCAGCTTCGGCCGAAAGCGCAAGACATAACGCCAGCATCGCGCCCGCCAGCAGCGCCGCCTCACGCGAGGCAAAAGCCCGTGCGCTCCAATAGGTGAGCAACACCGACAGCAGCCCGCCGACCAGCGAGGGCAGGCGATACGTCCAGATCTGATTGTAGGGCGGATGGCCAAAGGCGCGCGTGGCCGCGGCCTGTGCCCAGTAGATGCCCACCGGCTTGTTGTAGCGCGGCAGGGTGCTGAAGCGGATGTCGATGTAATTGCCGCTTTCGATCATCTGCCTGGAGGCTTGCGCGAAGCGGCTTTCGTCGCGGTCGAGCGGCGGCAGTGCGAACAAGCCCGGCAGCCATGCCAGCAGACAGAGGAAGATCAGGACAGGGATCGGGCGGCGGCCGAGCCGCTGCGATAGGCGTGTTTCCGGCGTTTGGGTCGAGTCGCTCACCGGCGCCTGTCTAGCAGTCCTGGCGAGCGGGACGGAAATGCGAGGCTGTTCCCTCTCCAGGCCGGCCTGTATAAGCCCGCGCGTCGCATTCAGAGTGCGTCTCGAACAGCTGGTGGAACGGGACCGAGCGAATTCTCGATGGTAACGCTTTCCGTTGTCGTGCCCGTGAAAGACGAGGCGGGGAACGTGGCATCCCTCGGCCGTGAAATCGCGGCTGCGACCGCGAACGAAACCGCAGAAATCATCTTCGTGGACGATGGCTCAAACGACGGTACCGCGGCGGAATTGCGCGCCCTGAAGTCCGAACTCCCGAATTTCCGCGCCATTCGGCACAACGGCAATTTCGGGCAGAGCCGCGCGGTGCGCACCGGCGTGCGGGCCGCGCGCGGCGATATCGTCGTCACGCTCGATGGCGACGGGCAGAACGATCCCGCGGACATTCCGGAACTGCTCTCCATTCTTCGTTCCGATAACACCGGCAGATTGGGACTGGTCGGCGGCGTGCGCGTCAACCGGCAGGACGCTTCCAACCGCCGTTTTGCATCCAATTTTGCCAATGCGTTTCGGCGCCGCATGCTGAAGGATGGCGCCAGCGATTCCGGTTGCGGGCTGAAGGCGTTCCGCCGGGAGGTATATCTGGCGCTGCCGTATTTCGATCACATGCACCGCTTCCTGATCGCGCTCATGCTGCGGGAAGGGTATGAAGTGCGAGAGGTGCCGGTGAATCACCGCCCGCGAACGCAGGGCGCCTCCAAATACAACAATCTGCATCGGGCGCTGGTGGGGGTTGTGGACACGTTCGGAGTGCGATGGTTGCAGAAGCGCTTCCGCGGCATCGCCGAGCCTGAGGAGATGTGAATGCTTGGCCACGTGATGATGTGGTTTTCCACCGTCCCCCACCTCTGGAAGGTCATCGGTTTTGCCGGGCAGGGGCTATTCGCGGCACGATTCATCGTGCAGTGGTTCCAGAGCGAGCGGGAGGGCCGCAGCGTGATCCCCCTTGGCTTCTGGTATTGCAGCGTGAGTGGAGGGCTCGTGCTGCTGGCCTACGCAATCTATGTGGGCGATGCCGTGTTCATTGTCGGCCAGGCTTCCGGACTGATCGTGTATTCCCGCAATCTGTACCTTATATTCCGCGAACGCTCGGCTCTGCGGGCCGCCGCGGAGCATCCCGCCGTCTGATGGACTCGCCGAAACAAGGAGCTGGGGAGATATCATGCGCTTTTTTCCGCTGCTGCTGATCGCGGTGATCGCTTACAATATTGTCGCTTTCGGAAACGGCCTCACGCACCCCGGCGGCGACCAGGCAGTGAATGCTGTGAATGGCGCTCTGCAGGCTCACATATCGGTTCCGATGTTTTCCGGCGATATCTGGAATGTCAGCCTGGGCGATGCACTGGTGACGCTTGCCCTGATTCTTCTCTTCGTCGAAATCGTCAAATCCACCCGCACCAGCTCGAAGCAGATCGTGAACCATGGACTTTCCACGCTCACTTTCGTCGTGGCGCTGATGGAATTCATTGCGCTACGCGGTTTCGCCACCAGCACTTTCTTTTTCATTATGGTGATGTGCCTTATCGATGTGGTGGGCGGCTACACCATTTCAATCGTCGCGGCGGAGCACAATCTCGGTCTCGCCCGCGTCAGCACGGATTGATCTCGCCACACGCTCACCTGAAGGGGACGCCATGGAACTGGAACTGAAAGCGGAAAACGCGCGCCTGAACGCCTATGTGGCGGTGACGGTCGCCATCCTCTCGGTGATCACCGCCATCGGAAGTATCAAGAACAGCAACATCGCGCAGCAGATGGCATTCACCAAAGGCAATTCGGTGGATGTGTGGAACGAGTATCAGGCGACGCGGATCAAAATGCACACCGACGAGAACACCCTTGGCACGGTCAGCCTTGCCGCGCCAAGCGACGCGGCGCGCGCCGAAACCAAGCGCCTGCAGAAGAAGATCGCCAAATACGATGCCGAATCGAAGGAGCTTATGCAAAAAGCGAAAGGGGAAGACGAGCACTACGAACAGCTCGATCTTCACCATCAGCAGCTGGATATGGCAGAAGCCTTCAACTCTATCGGTATTTCGCTGGCCGCGGTTGCGGCGCTGACCGATTTCTTCTGGCTGTTGTGCGTGAGCTGGGGCTTCGGCGTCTGCGGCGTGACTATGGCCGTGCTGGCGTTCGCCGGCTCGACGTTTCACCCGGATCTCCTGATGCGCTGGCTCACCTAAGTCAGCGCATCGGAAGTACTAACCTCCCGTTTCACGCGTTGGGCGGTGGCCCGAGGTAATCCATCTTGCCGATATTGATGCCATCATGGCGGAGGATCGCGTAGGCCGCCGTGATATGGAAATAGAAATTTGGCAGCACAAAGTTCGTGAGGTAGTCGCGGCCCGAGAACGACATTGATCTGTTCGGAAATTTCAGCGTGACGGTGCGGGCATCCGCGCCCTCAAACTGTTCCGGGCGGAACGAATTGAGATAGGCGATCGTCTTGGCGATGCGCTGCTGCAGCTCCGGAAATGTTTTTTCTTCGTCCGGATAACTGGGCGGCTCGCTGCCCGCAAGCCGCGCCGCACAACCCTTGGCAGTATCGCTGACGATCTGTACCTGGCGCGTGAAGGGGAACATGTCGGGCGCAAGCCGCCCTTCCAGCAGCGAATTCAGATCGCGGTCTTCGGATTTCGCCTGTGTTACAGCTTTATCCAAAATCCTCGACAGGTTTTCGAGGCCGCGGATCAGTGGTGGAATAGAGGCTTCATAGATTCCAAACATGGCTTACCCTTGCTGAACGGAACGGCCGGAGCTAACCCGGCCGCTCCGTCGATGCAAGCCACATTATTTGCGCGCGAAGATTTCCACCGAGACCGCGTATTGGCCAAGCGCGCGGCATTTCAGGCGCAAATCGACGAGGTTGCGATCGCCGCCTGGCAGATCCACACGGTAGGTGTGGCCGGGAACCATGCGGGAAAGCCGGCTCGTGTCGAGATCGCGTGTGTGGCCGTTGCGGAACGTTGCCTGCACCCGTGCACAGCGGGCGAAGCCGTTGGTGGCTCTGAGGCCAATGCGATCCACGCTTCGGCCACCCCAGCCGGCAAAGCGGGACTCATGATCCATGCCGCCTTCGAACCGCTCGGCGCCAAGGCGAACCCAGAAGTTGGGATCGTTGCCGCCGCCATCGCCGGGTCCGGCAAAGGCGGGAAGCGAAAGCCCAGCGGCAAGGGCCGCCGTGGCCGCGAAGATGTGGAGTGTCTTCTTCATGGTTGTTCCTTTCAGGTTTCCCTTCGTCGCCTCCGCAATGTCAGCCCTATTATGAACGGCCCATGAACTTCTAGTCAGGATAGGAGTTTGTCCGGCGATTATCCAGCCAGGAGCATGCCCTGGCTGAATTGCAGATCGGCGAGGCGGGCATAAAGGCCGCCGCCCGCCACCAGTTCGGCGTGGCTGCCTTCGGCGACGATGCGCCCCTGATCCATCACAACGATGCGCTTCAATCGCTGAATGGTCGCGAGGCGGTGCGCGATGACAATGGTGGTGCGCCCCGCCATCAGATTGTTGAGGCCGGTCTGCACCAACCGCTCATTCTCCGCGTCGAGTGCGGAGGTCGCTTCGTCGAGCAGCAATAGCGGCGCATCGCGCAAAATGGCGCGAGCGATGGCAAGGCGCTGGCGCTGTCCACCGGAAAGGTTGAGGCCGCGTTCGCCAATCGGCGTGTCGTATCCTTGTGGCAAATCCTCGATAAACTCGGAAGCAGCGGCAGCTTCCGCCGCGCGGCGCACGGCGGCGGAATTCGCGTCGGGACGTCCATAGCGGATATTGTCGGCGATGGTGCCGGAGAAAATCACTGGGTCCTGCGGCACCAGCGCGATGTGTTTGCGCAAGACAGCAGGATCGAGCTGTGACACATCTAGTCCATCGAACAGGATCGAGCCGGATTGCGGTGCATAAAACCGCAGCAGCAGTTGAAACACTGTGGATTTCCCCGCGCCGGATGGCCCGACCAGCGCCACGGCTTCGCCTGGTGCAATCTCCAGTGACAAGCCGTTCAGCGCCGCCTGATCCGGCCGCGAAGGATAATGGAACATGACACTACGGAATTCGACCCGGCCGCGTGCCGGCTCGGGCAGCACAAGCGGATGCGCAGGCGCGGCGATGGCAGGCTCGGTGCTCAGCAATTCGCTCAGGCGTTCGGCAGCTCCCGCAGCACGCTGAATATCGCCCCAGGTTTCGCTCAGCGCGCCCATGCCGGTGACGAAGATGATGGCGTAAAGCGCAAACTGCATCAGCGTGCCGGGCGTCATGCGGCCCGCAACCACATCGTGCGCGCCAATCCAGAACACGCCCACAATGCAGAACGCCACCGCCGCAATGGCGAAGGCGGTCATCACCGCGCGGGCCCGTGTGCGCAGGACGGCGATATCGAACGATTTCTCCACCGCGTGGCCGAACTGCGCGCGCTCGTAATTCTCATGGGTGAAGGCCTGCACCGTCTGCACCGCATTGAGCACTTCGGAAGCGCGTGCGCTGGTATCGGCAATACGGTCCTGGCTGCGGCGGCTTAAGGTCCGGATCCAGCGCCCGAACAGGATGAGCGGGATCACGACCACGACTACGATGGCGAGCACCAGCGACGTCAGCTTCATGCTGGTGATGAACAGCATGGTGAAGGCGCCGGTCAGCATCACCAGGTTGCGCGCGGCCACGGATGCCGACGAACCGACGACTGTTTGAATCAGGGTCGTGTCGGCCGTGAGGCGCGACAGCACCTCGCCGGTCCGGGTGATCTCAAAGAACTCCGGCGTGAGTCCGATCACATGGTCGAACACCGCCTTGCGGATATCGGCGATCACCCGTTCGCCCAGCCAGCTGACGAAGTAGAAACGGATGGCGGTGAACACGGCGAGCGCACCGGCGATGGCGATCAGCGGGACGAAATAGCGGTCGATCTGCGCCGCCATCGCCCGGTTGAAGCCGTGGTCGATCATGGTCCGCACGGCCGGCGGGATCAGCAGGCTCGCTGTGGAGGAACAGATTAGCGCGAACGCCGCAATCGCGATGGAAAGCCGGTATGGCGACAGGAATGGCGCTAATGTCCGCAGCGGCTTCAGCGAGCGGGATTTTCCCCGCCCCGCGGCCACCCGCGCGACCTCGCTGGCAAACTCAGCTCCCGTCTGGGACATCGGCGCCCTCGAACCTCGAGCGGAAGATATAAGGTTCTGCCAAGGCCCCGCAGTGGCCTATCGCCGCGTGGCTTGCCTCACGCGGACCCTTCGCCTATAAGCCGCCGCTTCCGCAGATTCCCGGGACTTCGCTATGCAAAAGGGCATTCACCCTGACTATCATTTTGTCACCGTCACCCTGAACGACGGCACGACCTACAAGACCCGGACGACTTGGGGCGAGCCCGGCGGCAAGCTCACGCTGGATATCGATCCCACCACGCACCCGGCCTGGACCGGCGGCCAGCAGCAACTGGTGGACCGCGGCGGCCGTCTGACCCGCTTCAACAAGCGCTTCAAGGATTACGTGAAGAGCTAATCGCGAGCGGCCTTACGCTCCGAAAGTCTCCTGAAGCTGGGCAAGCTGGCCGTGAACACCGATGTTCCTGCCCGAATTCCGTAGCACCTCTTCAAGTCTGGCGACCCGGCGATAGAGGCTGTCGCTGCGCGCAAGCAGAGTCCGCAAAGTTCGCGGCAGGATGGCGGTGTCTTCCTTCCCGCCGCCGAAGCAAATGTCTTTCGAACCCAATCGGTAACGATCGTCAGCCGCATCCTCAGCGGCCATATCGCCCTCATGCACGGCGCGCTGCACCAACAGCCAGCTTGCCGCCTGCATCAGCCGCGTGGTGACGCGCAGGCTTTCACTGGAATAGAGCATCGCCGCCGCCTTGGGCAGTTGCTGCGCCTCTTCGCGGCCGCGGCCATCGAAATAGCGTGCGGCTTCTTCCACGAGCGACATGCCTTCCTCGAAGGTGCGGTCGAAGAGCGCCGACCCGGCAAACGGCTGCCCCGTTATCGCAGCAAGCACAGTTTCATCCATTTCGGCCAACGGCATGCCGACTCTCCAACAATCGCGCAGACAACGCTAGCAAGCGCGGAGAGGTTCGCAACGGCTTTGGTGAATTAAAGGTTAAGGCGAAAGCATAAGGTTTCAGGAATCGGGAGACGGGGAGGATTTGAAAAACGCCGCCGCTGCGTTCCTTGTGGCTTGCCGCGCCTTGATGGCGTCGTGGCAGCGCGCGATTTCTGTTTCCATGGCCACGATGCGGGCCGTGAGCTCGTGCTCCGAGAAGGCGGAAAGGTCCTGTCCCAGCGCAAATTCCACCGGCTTGATGCGTGGGCCCAAATCATCCGGATCGGCTGGCATCGCTTTCCTCCCGTGTCCGTTGCTATTGTTCGGGTGAACGCCGCTCCGGTGCAAGCGAGAACATGAAGGCCATTCGGGTCGAAAATCCCGGTGCCGGATACCGGCTGGTGCTGAAAGAGGCGCCGCAGCCGGCACCTGGCGGCGGCGAGGTATCGATAAGAGTGGTGGCAGCGGGCGTGAATCGTGCCGATCTTGCGCAGGCGCAGGGGCGCTATCCGCCGCCGCCTGGCGCATCGGACATCCTGGGGCTGGAGGTCTCCGGCGAAATCGCG